>JAPOQT010000225.1 GCA_026710525.1 Pseudomonadota bacterium | reverse complement strand
CGGAAAATACCGCGAAATTATTTTACCAATGGTTGTTTTGAGGCGTCTCGACACCCTTCTTGAAGAAACCAAAGATGCCGTTATGAATGAGGTGAATTTTCAAAAGAATGAAATGAAATTCATAGAATTTGAACCGACAGGATTGACCAATGCTTCTAGCTATGTTTTCTACAATACCAGCAAATGGACACTCAGATCCCTTCATGACACAGCAACTAACAACCAGCAAATTTTACTTCTGAATTTTGAAGAATATCTGAATGGCTTTAGCGACAATGTAAAAGAGATTGTTGAGAAATTTGAGCTAAAATCCAAGATCCGCCATATGGCATCAAAAGATGTCTTGTTAGATGTATTGGAGAAATTTGTATCGCCATATATAAACTTCACTCCAAATGAAAAACTAGATCCAGATGGTTATAAACTTCCGCCACTTTCTAATATTGGTATGGGTTATGTTTTTGAAGAGCTAATCCGCAAATTTAACGAGGAAAACAACGAAGAGGCTGGTGAGCACTTTACACCGCGTGAAGTAATCCAACTTATGATGCGTCTTCTTTTTGACCCAATTAAAGATTTTCTACCACCTGTAATGACGATTTACGATCCGGCTTGTGGATCCGGCGGTATGCTCACCGAAGCACAGAATTTTATTAAAGATGAAGGCGGAACAATTAAAGCACTTGGTGATGTTTATCTCTACGGTAAAGAAATCAACGATGAAACATATGCGATTTGTAAGTCAGACATGATGATCAAAGGGAATAATCCATCCAATATTAAATGTGGGTCAACCCTATCAACCGATGAATTCTCAGGAACACGCTTTGATTTCATGCTGTCCAACCCTCCCTACGGCAAAAGTTGGTCGTCTGACTTGAAATACATCAAAGACGGCAAAGAGGTCATAGATCCGCGTTTTGTGATAAAGCTCAAAGATTACTGGGGTATTGATGAAACAGTGGATGCCACACCACGCTCCAGCGATGGTCAGCTTCTCTTTCTAATGGAAATGATCAGTAAGATGAAGTCGGTTGCAAATAATGGCCGAGGCACTCGAATAGCTTCCGTACATAACGGTTCAAGTCTTTTTACGGGCGATGCAGGCGGTGGAGAAAGTAATATCCGCAGATATATCATCGAAAATGATATGCTAGAAGCCATCATCCAGTTGCCCAACAACCTTTTCTATAACACAGGTATCACAACCTATATATGGGTATTGTCCAACAACAAACCATCCCACCGTCAAGGCAAAGTGCAGCTGATTGAAGCCAGCCTTCTATTCCGCAAACTTCGTAAAAACCTAGGTGAGAAAAACTGCGAATTTTCACCTGAACATATCGCAGAAATTGTTAATACCTATCTCAATTTTTCTGATAAAAACCATACTGCAACCGAAGACTGCATTGCATCGCAGGTGTTTGATAATAACGACTTTGGCTATTATAAAGTGAACATTGAACGACCCGACCGCCGCAAGGCTCAATTCACTCCTGCAAGAATTGAAAACCTACGCTTTGAAAAAGCTGTCAAAGAACCGATGGAATGGGCATATGATAAATGGGGTGATGATCTTTATAACTCTGGGGTGTTAAAGCAACATGAAAAAGAAATCCTGAAATGGTGCGAAGAAAACGATATTTCCCTGAGCGCAAAAAATAGAACTAAAATCCTGAAATTGGAAACATGGCAAAAACAAACTGCCCTGATCAAAACGGCAACCCTGCTGATGAATGAAATATCCAGTGAAGAATTTTCCAATTTCAACATTTTTAAAGTTAAGATCAACCATGTCCTGAAAGCACAAAACATCAATCTAAGCATTAGTGAGAAAAACGCAATCTTTGGTGCAATCAGTTGGTATGACGAAAGTGCAGATAAGGTCATCAAGAGGAAAACAATACTCAGTGACGATAAACTCAATAAGCTCTTAGATAAGTTAGGCTGCGATAAAGACGACCTAGCCGATTTCGGATATTACGCCACTGGTAAAGGGGATGAGTATATCATTTACGAAACCTCAAACGATCTACGCGATAGCGAGAATATACCCGTCAAAGAAAGCATTCACCGACACTTTCAGCGCGAGGTGAAACCACATGTGGATGAGGCTTGGATCAATATGGATAGTACCAAGATCGGCTATGAAATCAGCTTCAACAAATACTTTTATCGCCACAAACCATTACGTAGCGTTGAAGACGTAGGTGCAGAAATTATTGCCTTGGAACAACAAAGCGATGGTCTGATCGCCCAGATATTAGGACTCAACAATCCAAATGGATCGGAGGCAGCCGAATGACACACGTAATAACAGCCATGCCTGAATATGAGAGTTACCAAAATCATGAGGTAGGAGAACTCCCCATTGCTTGGAAAATGAGAAGGTTTCGAGATGTTTTTGATTTTTCTAAAGGGTTAAATATTACCAAGGAAAATCTTGAAGACGTTGGTGTCCCCTGCGTAAGCTATGGAGAAATTCACTCAAGGCTTCCTTTTAAACTAGCTCCTTCAAGACACGAAATAAAATGTGTTAATAAATACTATTTAAAACACAACAATAAATCCCTACTAAATATAGGCGATATCGTTTTTGCTGATACATCAGAAGACATTGAAGGATCGGGAAATTTTTTACAATTAGTAGAAGATGCTACTATTTTTGCTGGCTATCACACAATTATCGCGCGTCCAAACGATGAGTATGAAGATAGATTTCTTGCTTATTTGTTAGATTCTAGATGCTACAGAGAGCAAATTCGGCGGGCTGTAAAAGGTGTCAAAGTATATAGTATTACAATTAAAATCCTTAAAAATACTACACTATGGTTACCTTCAAAAGCAGAACAAGTAGCGATTGCGAAGTATTTAGATGAAAAGACGACTCAGATTGATGAAGCGACCGGGATTAAAGAACAGCAAATTGCCCTGCTGAACGAGCTCAAAAAAATCATCATCCAAAATGTTGTCACCAAAGGCCTCAATCCCAACGTAAATTTTAAAGATAGCGGTTTTGATTGGATTGGTGAAATCCCAGCACATTGGGAAGTGACAAGCTTAGGCCCTTTGCTCAAACCGATATCCCAAAAAGGCCGTCCTGATTTACCACTGCTTTCTATTACACGGGAGCAAGGCGTTATTGTTCGTGATGTCAAGAATCTTGGAAGCAATCACAATTTTATTCCTGATGATCTATCGGGATACAAAGTGATTAATAAAGGCCACTTTGGTATGAATAAAATGAAGGCATGGCAAGGTTCATACGGCGTGTCCGACTTCTCAGGAATTGTTAGTCCAGCATATTATATATTTGATTTTAATAAACCGATTATTCCTGAATATTTTCACTGGGCGATAAGAAGCAGACTATATGTATCATATTTTGCCAGCGCATCTGACGGTGTTCGTATCGGGCAATGGGATTTGTCGAAAACGAGGATGAAAAGTATCCCTTTCTTGGTTCCAAGCGAAGAGGAACAAGAAGCGATTGCGAAGTTTCTAGATGAAAAGACGACTCAGATTGATGAAGTGACTAGGATTAAGAAACAGGAAATTGATAAGCTTAATGAATATAAAGCCTCGCTGATAAATAGCGCTGTAACTGGCAAGGTAAAAGTTATTTAAGGGGACTTAGGCATGGTCAGCAAAGCAAATGAAGAAGCATTAGAAACGCTTATTGTAAATTATCTGATAGAACATCACCGCTACGTTGAAGGATTCTCAGTGAATTTTAATAAAACTTATGGTGTTGATACTTTTTTATTCTGGAATTTCCTTGAGCGCACACAGAATGAAGAGCTGGAAAAACTTAAACTTTCTGGAGATGATTGGCAGCATAAAGTGCTTGAGCGTTTTGACCGCTTGGTAAAAAAATATGGTATTCTTCACCTTTTCAAGAAGGGCTTATCCATTGATGATACTCGTGTGTATTTGATGTACCCCGTACCACTGGCAAGCAGTAGTAAGACTGTTGAACAAAATTTTGAAGAAAATATATTTAGCTGCACACGTCAGGTACTCTATTCCACTGAAAACCCACTTAAAAAAGTGGATGTTGTACTGTTCCTAAACGGCCTTCCATTCGCCACACTAGAGCTGAAAAACCCATGGACAGGACAAACGGCACGTTATCATGGGCAAAAGCAGTATCGCGAGGACAGAGATGTTTCCCAAGCATTGTTCCAATTCGGTAGATGTCTTGTGCATATGGCTGTTGATACCGACGACGTTTACATGACAACAAAGCTTGAAGGCAATGGTACGTTCTTTTTGCCGTTTAACAAGGGGCATGATAGCGGAACTGGAAACCCACCAAATCCGAATGGACATAAAACTGCCTATCTGTGGGAGGAAGTATTCAGCCGTGAGAGCGTAGCCAATATCATTCAACATTTTATGCACCTTGATGGCTCGGCAAAGGACAATCTGGAAAAACGCACATTATTCTTCCCACGTTATCATCAGCTAGATGTAGTACGGAAGTTGATCTCTCATGCGGGTGAAAATGGTGTGGGGTATACTTATCTCATTCAGCATTCTGCCGGATCTGGAAAATCGAATTCCATCACCTGGGCAGCTTATCAGCTCATCGAGGTTTATCCGAGTGAGGAAGGCTTGCCCGGTGAGCGTGGTTTAGAACAACCGCTCTTTGACAGTGTGATTGTTGTGACGGACCGCCGCATTTTGGACCGCCAGTTGCGAGACAATATCAAAGAATTTTCTGAAGTTAAAAACATCATCGCTCCCGCCTATAAATCATCCGAGTTAAAAAGCGCTTTAGAGCAAGGCAAGAAGATCATCATCACAACCATTCAGAAATTCCCATTCATTATTGATGGCATTAATGATTTGAGCAAAAATCGTTTTGCAGTGATTATTGATGAGGCGCACAGCTCTCAAAGTGGATCGGCACATGACAACATGAACCGTGCTATGGGTAACAATAACAATAATGATGTTGTGGATGCTCAAGACAGGATTTTAGAGGCTATACGCTCTCGTAGAATACGTGACAATGCGTCTTATTTTGCATTCACGGCAACACCCAAAATTACAACGCTGGAAAAATTTGGAACGCAGCAATCAGATGGCAGTTTCCATCCGACCCATCTCTACACCATGAAGCAAGCCATTGAAGAGGGTTTTATTCTGGATGTATTGGCAAATTATACAACCTATAAAAGCTATTACGAAATTCAGAAGTCTATTGAAAACAATCCATTATTTGACAGCAACAAGGCACAAAAGAAGCTTCGAGCTTATGTTGAGCGTAACCCAGTCACAATTCAGGTTAAAGCCGAGATCATAATCAATCATTTTATTCAAAATGTAGTTAAAGGTAAAAAACTGAAAGGCAAAGCTAAGGGCATGATTGTTACACAGGATATTGAATCTGCTATTCACTATTATACGGCGGTCACAAAATTGTTGGAACAACACGGCAATCCCTTCAAGGCTATTGTTGCTTTCTCCGGCACAAAAACAATAGATGGCATTGAGTACTCAGAAACCGATATGAACGGTTTTTCAGATAACAAAACCAAAGAATATTTCGATGGCTACGATCAAGACGGAAAGCCAATCATTCATAATGGTTTTTCTATCGAAAATACCTATCGTTTGCTAGTGGTAGCGAATAAATATCTAACTGGTTTTGATCAACCAAAATTGACTTCCATGTATGTCGATAAAAAACTGCAGGGTGTTATGTGTGTGCAGGCATTGTCACGTCTGAACCGGTCAGCACCTAAATTAGGAAAGAAAACAGAAGATTTATTTGTACTTGATTTCTTTAACTCTGTTGAAGATATTAAGAACGCATTTGATGATTTCTATACCTCCACAAGTTTATCTGAAGCAACTGATGTTAATATTCTGCATGAGCTAAAATATACTCTCGGGGATGTTGGAGTTTATGACTGGCATGAGGTTGAGCAGTTTGTTTCTTTGTATTTTGATGATGCAGATGCACAAGAGCTTAGCCCTATTATTGATTTAGCTGCGAATCGTTTTATTAAGGATTTGGAGCTCAAGGATGATGAAAAAGCAGACTTTAAGATCAAAGCCAAGCAATTTGTAAAAATCTATAGCCAAATGGCATCAATCATGCCGTTTGAAGTGGTGGATTGGGAAAAGCTGTTCTGGTTTTTAAAATTCTTAATTCCAAAATTAATCTTTAAAGACCAAGTTGCTGAAAAGATTGATGAATTGTTAGAAGCAGTTGATTTGTCTTCTTACGGCTTAGAGCGCGTCAAACTTAACCAAGCAATAGGACTAGATACAAGCGAAACAGAGCTTGGCCCACAAAATCCTAACCCGCGAAGTGCTCATGATGGTGAGGATGAAAAAGACCCTCTTGATGCCATTATAAAAAGCTTTAATGAACGATGGTTCCAGGGGTGGAGCGCTACACCAGAGGAACAACGAATTAAATTTGTGAGTTTAGCAGAGAGCATCCGTTTCCATCCAGATTTTGAAACAAAGTACAAGTACAATGACGACAGGCAAAACCGCAAGTTAGCTTTCGATAAAATCTTTGAAGACGTGATAATGAATACACGTAGAAACGAGATGTATCTTTATAAAAAGTTAACACATGATCCAGCCTTTAAGGCGGCCTTGCAACATAGCATGCGGAAGCTGATAGAACAGTATTAATATGAAT
>JAPOQT010000224.1 GCA_026710525.1 Pseudomonadota bacterium | reverse complement strand
TCGAAGATACTCTGACGACTTACCTAAAATCCTGCCCCACTTATCTCGCTTTCCTTCCCAAAGGATCTGTAAAGATTGGCCAAAAAACTTGCTTGAAAACTCTTGTAACCTATGAGCACTAAGATTCCTAAGAATTTTTGATCGACTTTGAATGACTGTTCTTGAGAGATGACCAGAAAAACGAGCAGCTGCCGTATTGGGCCTAGGAGAATAGGAAAACACATGCCAAGACACTAAACCTGTCACCCTCAAAAAGTCGATTGTATCATGAAAATTCTGCTCTGTTTCACCAGGAAAACCGACCATCACATCACAACTTAAATGAGCCTTAGGACCAAGAGCTGATCTAGCTCTAGACACTGTTTCGAAGTATTCTTCTTTGTTATATCGCCTTCCCATTAATTTTAAAATATGGTCTGATCCAGATTGTAAAGGAAAATGAAGATGATGGCAGACATAATCAGAATAAGAGCTGAGTAAATCCGCTAATGGTTGACTAAATTCAGATGGCTCAAGGGATGACAATCTTACTCGAAAACAACCCGGGGCTTTGAGGAGAATTTTTTCGAGAAGCCCGACAAAAGACGGCTGTCCTTCAAGGTCTTTTCCCCATTCACCAAGGTGAATACCCGTGAGCACAATCTCTCGTACTCCTTTATCCTTAAGACAGTCGATCTCATGCAAAATATCCTGGGCAGCCACACTCCTCGAAGCTCCTCGAGCATAGGGGATCTGACAATAAGTACAAAAATCATTACAGCCATCTTGAATCTTTAAAAATGCCCTTGTTTGACTTGAGACTTGATGACCAAAATAAGCCAGGGAGGACTTAAAATGACCAAGCCGACCACCCCGGACAAAAGAAGTATCAGGTAGGCGTTTGTCTGCTATTTTTGTAGGTTTTTTCTGGTCATCGCCAAGAGAGTGGATAAATGACGCAATTTTATGCTTGTACTCGTTAGGAATAACATAATCCACTTCAACCATCTCAGCTAAACTAAGGGAATCTGTTTGACCATAACAGCCAGTCACTAACTTCACAGCCTTAGGGTTAAGACGATGGAACTTTCTCAGGATATAGCGAGCATCTTTCTCAGCTTGATGGGTCACCGAGCAAGTATTCAAAATAATAACATCAGCCTGATCAGGCGAGTCAGCGCTCCCATACCCGAGTGCGGTAAGCTCATGGGCCAGGGAATGACTATCAGATAAATTAACCTTACAGCCAAAATGCTTAATATAAAATTGTTTCTGTTGCATAAAAAATTCGGTGAAACGATTTCTTGATTGCAGCCTGTTCACTGCTTTGCTACGATGCCTATCGAGCTGAAGACAACACGTCCCAAGATAACTCCCAGTCCTAAGCCATCACTCCAGGTAGCAGATATTCGGCCAAATTCAAGGATCATTAAATGGATCATCAGCAAAAAGATACATTTTTCCAGTTATTACAACAAGAGCAAATCTTATTTCTTGAGATGTTTACTCACATTGATGGCGGAGCACAGGCAAAAACCCGGTCTTGGCAGCGACCAGGTGGTGGCGGTGGCCATATGGGAACAATCAGAGGCGATACTGTTGAAAAAGGTTCCTGTAACATCTCAAAAGTGTACGGGATGAAAACCCCGAACCAAATAAATGCAGCTACTCAACCCTCAACCATCATAAAAAACACCAACAATTCAAAATCATCACCCTCAACATTACATACTGTTTCTAACAAATTTTCTGATGATGAACAACCGTTTTTTGCTTGTGGCCTCTCAACCATCTGTCATATGTTTAACCCCCATGCTCCCATAGCTCATCTCAATGTTCGATTTTTTGAAGTTGCTGGTGAATGCTGGTTTGGCGGCGGTGCTGACCTCACTCCCTGTTTTGAGTATCCAGAAGATACCCAGCTTTTTCATCAAACCTTACAAAAAGTCTGTGCCGAGCACCATCCAAATGGTGAGTCAGCTTATCATGAGTACAAAGCCTGGTGCGATAAATATTATTACATTAAACATCGTCAAGAACCTCGAGGCGTTGGTGGTATTTTTTTTGACAAACTCAAGGGATCCTACGACACGATAATACCTTATTTATCAACACTCATGGCTGAGTATCGACGAGTGTTAAAAGTCATATACCAGCGCAGAAAAAACATGACCTTTTCCAACAGCCAAAAACAAGAGCAACTCTTTGCCCGAGGTAAATATGTGGAGTTTAATCTCCTCTATGATATAGGTACCAAGTTCGGCCTTCAATCCGGTGGAGATTTAGAGGCGATTTTTGTCTCTCTCCCACCCGTCGTTCGCTGGTAACCTTAGGCTTTAGCCTGTATTCTGAATAAGCGCTTTTATTTTGTGAAACACCGTTTATCATAACCAAGCATTACTATGGCTCATCTCGGTTTTTATCTTTGTTTGCTAGCGCTAATCTCCAGTTGCTATGGAATTGTTGCCTCTTCTCTATCGATAAAATTGGCACAACTATCATGGAGCATTTCCGCCCGTCACGCAATGATTGTGGCTTGGGTGAGTGTTGTTAGTGCTGCAGGGGTCCTTTGGTTCCTACTCATATCAAGAGACTACTCTCTCGCCTATATTTATAAAAACTCTTCGAGTGACCTACCTCTTTTCTATACAATTACCGCTTTTTGGTCTTCTTTAGAGGGTTCCCATTTTTTTTGGTCCTTAATTCTCTCTGGAGTTGCTTGTGTCTCCGTATTCACCATGCCAAAAGAACTGTTTACCCTGCGCCCTTATCTTGAAATATTTTTATCAGCCTTAATGGTGTGGATGTATTTTCTCTTAGTGAGCTATTCTGATCCATTTGCTGTTCATTTACCGAAACCATCCCAAGGTTTAGGCATGAATGCACTCTTACAAAATCCTTACATGGCTATCCATCCACCCATTCTATTTATCGGCTACACAGCCCTTGTCGTACCTTACGCGTATAGTATGGCAGCACTCTGCTACGGTGCCATCAGCCAAGGGTGGCTGCGAGTTATGAGACAGTGGACCTTGGTGGCTTGGGTCTTTCTCACTGTGGGGATTTTTTTGGGTGGTAAATGGGCGTATGTTGAACTCGGTTGGGGAGGCTACTGGGGATGGGATCCCGTTGAAAATTCATCTCTCGTCCCATGGTTACTCACCACAGCTTTAATTCATGGCTTAACTCTCCAAGAAAAAACAGCAAAGCTCGTGCCAGTTAACCTAGCTCTATCTATTCTAGCCTTATTTTTTAGCTTTTTTGGCACATTCCTTACCCGCTCTGGCATTGTTGTTTCGGTTCATAGTTTTGCTGAGTCAGACATCGGCAAAGTTTATGTTGTTTTCTTAGGTATGCTATTCGTTTTATCCT
>JAPOQT010000223.1 GCA_026710525.1 Pseudomonadota bacterium | reverse complement strand
CAAGCCTTTTCAGCCTTTAGGGTCTACTTGGGAAGTAACCATCTGCACACCAGCAGACTGGCGACTTTCAAGCAGGTCTACTATCTACTAAAAAAGTAGCTTCAGAGTGCGTATCATTTCCCAGTCCAAAGTCATCAAGAATGAGGACATCCAGCTTGCTGAGTTGCTTTAAAAGTGCTCATGAATACCATCACACTTTATTGTCAGTAAGTTTACGAACTGTTCTTCGATCATTGAGTTTTGATTAATTTGTGGCATCACAAATTAATCCGTTCTCCACGAGAGCTGTGCGGTTAGTATTAAGATCTGTGTTTTAACTGAAATGACAAGTGATGCCTTGTCTTCACATAATGAAAATGATAGGCGTCAATCTACTGTTCTTATTCTACGAGTTTACCAGAGAGTTCATCACTTCTTTTAACAAAAGATTGAAAACTTGGCTCAACGATCTTCTGGATAAACTCAGACCTATAATCATCGTGTGCTGTGAAATCAAATAAATGTTTTTGTTTAAGAGCGTGTTGGTGTTTTTTGAGCATACATAGCCCAAAATTGTTAGCAAACACATATTTGACATCCCAATTATTCCCTTGGCATAAGTAATTACATTTCAGTCTGACAAACTCAGAATAAACATTAGGAAATTGAGCGATTTGATGGTCAAGTAAAAAGTGGTGAGTGGCAATCATTCCTTGTTTCGTTGGCGGCATCCCTAGTGCTCCTAAAAAATATGTGACATCAGGATAGCCATTAAAAATGGCTGCGTAAGTGTAGCCACGATTTCGGCCGGGAGTATAATCATAAAATATAATACAAGGAGTTTGATAAAGTAGTTCTCTTGAACATGTGCCACCTTCTTGTTCAATAATATAATCAAGAATTTCCTGTAATCTCTCTTTCGGCATTAATTTTCGGTAGTCTTGTTCGTGGGGGTATGGAGGCATATTCTCTTTGCCAAGATGTATATACAACTTACGGTGTTGATGGAAAGAAAAGTTTTCGGTACCTGCCACCATATTATGAAGAGTAGCCGCAAGATAAAATTTCCATGCAAAACAGTTTTCCTTATTGGTCCAAGATGTTTTCTTGTTATATGGTACAGGGCCTTCCATAAGCTCTGTGGCGCTCGAGTGAATTAAACGGCATGACGTAAAGACAAAACACAACAACACTAAAACAGTGTTAGCCAGAGGTGAGTTTATTTTTCTCATAAAATGAATCTATCCTTTTTTAATTCTTATTTAAAACACCTAATAATTATTATAGATCTGAATTATGACGTTGGTATGAAGCAGAATGTGTGAAAGGGCAAACTCATGATGATATACTCGCAAACACAACAAACGCTGGCACAACCTTCTATGGTGGCATTACATGCCAATAATCCACGAGGATTGACTCTTCTTTGCTAATAGAAGTAAGATAAATAGATTGACCACAGCCCGATGCTTTTTATTTGGATGCTTTTCTTAAGCAGCAGGGGTTTTCATATCTCGCTCTTTATACTGCTTACAAGTGAATGCATCCACAGCCACCGCTTTTATTCTGAGCTCTTCCACATCCTTTAAGGTATCTGCTTCCTCTTGGGATATCACAGACTTTTCTAAAGCAGCTTGAATACTTCTCTCTGGCTTATTTTTAGGTAAATCACCACCTTTAATAGCCTGACGAATTTTACGCAAAATACCTTTGGCCTTATATGATTCTTGGAAAGCATAATCAATGTCTGCAAGGGTAGCAGCATGATCTGAGTCTTTTTCAGGCATATAAAGACCATGACTGGTGAGATGATCTCTCATACCACCAGGAGTTTGCAAAGCTTTAGCTATCTGGAATTTAACTTTGTCTGTTGGTGGTGTGGCCACACTATTGAGTCTTACCCACCATAACATGGGCCCCCGAATAATCACTGAGAGCACAGGAACATCGAGATTGACAAAAAGCTCTTCAAAACTTTTTTGAATCTTAGTGAGACCATAATTCACGGCATAATCCACAAACGGTAAATGCTCGTTTTGTCGCCCCTCAGCTTCAAAACGACGCAACACACAAGTAATCAGATACATCCAATTAAATATATCGGCAAACCGACCAGTAATGGACTCTTTAAATTTAAGCTTACCACCATAAACACCCATGGCCACATCAGACCAAAAAGCAAAAGTCGATGACATCCAAGCTAATTTCTGATAATACCGTTTGACCTTATAAGGTAAATTTTTGGGGATGCCCAGAACAACATGACCTCGAGTCAATGAATGAACCATTGCCCGACATTTATTGCGTGCCACATGCTTGAGATGACGAGCAAATAGTTTATCAAATTGGTCAAGATCTTGATCAGCCAAGGCAAAAAGCTCTTGGGCAGCATAAGGATGACACCTGAGTGCGCCTTGACCAAAAATAATCATACTACGAGTCAGAATGTTGGCTCCTTCTACTGTGATACCAATGGGAGCTGCCATATAAGGATGGCCCAAGAGATTACGAGGTCCACAAGAGATGCCAGCACCACCAAGGACATCCATCCCTTTATTTAATACTTCCCGAGATATCTCCGTACCAAGATACTTTGCCATAGCTGAAACCACGGCCGGTTTACGGCCACTATCAACAGCACCAGCTGTAAACACTCGCATCGCTTCCATTAAATAAGACATTGCCCCAATATGAGCAAGCTGTTCACCAACACCTTCAAACTGGCCAATGGATATCCCAAACTGTTTTCTCAACTCACCATACGCCCCAGAAAGACGAGTCACAAGATGGGTAACACCAGTACTTTGGGCCGGGAGAGAGATGGCTCTTCCAGCGGCTAAACACTCCATCAACATACGCCAACCCATACCAGCACCTTCGGCGCCACCAATAATATTATCGATGCTAACCACCACATCATGTCCCTCTATCGGGCAGTTGTAGAATGGTACTCCTAACGGATCATGTCTGAGTTTTTGATCAAGGGTCTTATTACCCGTGAGCTTGGCATCAACCAAAACACAAGTGATGCCTAAATCAGGACCTTTACCTAAAAGATTATCAGGGTCTGTTAGTTTAACCGCAAGACCCAAGGTGGTAGCCACAGCTCCTAAGGTGATATAACGCTTCTGCCAGTTAAGTTTAATGTATATTTTGCCGTCGTCATCATTTTTAAACACTACTCCTTGTGACTGCATGGATCCAGCATCAGAGCCAGCACCCGTCTCAGTGAGACCAAAACAAGGGATCTCTCGACCATCAGCAAGCCGAGGAAGGTAATACTCTTTTTGTTCTTTAGTACCATAGTGGAGTAGTAACTCAGCAGGGCCGAGTGAGTTGGGTACCATCACTGTTATGGCGAGAGGAACACTCCGGGAGGTGAGCTGAGCCACAACTTCTGAATTCAGTTTGGCAGAAAACTCTAGACCACCATATTGCCTAGGAATAATCATACCGAAGAATTTTTCTTGTTTTAAATAATTCCAAACCTCAGAAGGAAGATCTCGATCTTCATACACCGACCAATCATCGACGAGAGAACATAGTTTTGCGACCTTCGTATCGACGAATTTCTGCTCTTCTTCGCTGAGTCTTTCCCAGGGTTCATTATTCACTTTTTTAAAGTTTATTTTGCCGGAAAATAACTCTTTATCAAGCCAAGTATCACCTGCTTCAATAGCGACTTTCTCAGTTTCAGAAATGGCTGGGGCAGCTCCCATCCTTTGCAGTAAGGTCATGACTGCCTGAGAAAAAAACCTTTTTCTCATTGGTGCTAATGCAAAAACACCTAAAAGACCAGCCACAATAAGACCAAACAGTATGGCAACAACACCAAAGCCTCCTAAAACGACTATGCTGCCACCCAAAGCCACTGCCCATAACCACAATGGGGCAGCAAAATATCCCAAACATGTCACTAAGACTAGTAAAACTAAAACACTAAAAAGAAAAATCACTACACCCTGCTCCTTAATAAATACTAGATGAATACTAGCGTGCAAAAATTAACTATCACTTAATCACCTGACTTTGCCGAAGTTACTTACCGACCAAACCTTACTAGCTGTGAAAATATTTTCCTGTTAATCAGGATTAATACTTTTCTCGGTTCAAGACAGGCTCTCATGTACACTTAATAATACGATAATACGAAAAAGAAATCACCCTTTTTAGCTCTATGAATACAAGTTATATGGTATCATTTACTTAGTAATGATCATATTGTTATCGGACAGCGGACGACTCCCATGTGTTTTGAGTCCAGTGGGGTATAATAATATACTAAACAATAACCATCACTTCAAGTGACGAGCCATGACAGGAACATCCCATGATTTTGACATATATGAGACAAAAAGTGAAGCAAAAAAACAGACAAAATTCACTAGCAAGATTCATGATGGCTCAAGCCATCATCACTCTTGTTGTCGCATATATTCCTCTGTCGGAGATTTTTGCTCTTTCTACAGGGAATAATTTTCAAAAATTTTCCCCATCGTCTTCCGGTGTTGATTTTATCTCCACAGAATCATCTTATCCGACAAAAACAGGCACCATAACCTTAGGTACTACCATCGATTATGGTATGTATGTGCAGCCAGTTATTAAACAAGATGGTATTAAATATGAACGCTCCCAGGACACCCTGTTTTCAACTCATCATCATGCTAGTATTGGTTTTAGTAAAGATGTTGAGTTTAGCTTAAATATTCCCTTTGTGATTTTTGGTGAATCCCTCGACCATAATTCTGATAAAGGTCTTATTACCAAAGCGGGACCAACCTTTGTTTCGGGGGCAGCAAAATATCGATTTTTTAGAAGATCTTATTATGAAATGGCCATTGGTGCCGGGTTAGGACTCGATTTTATGGAGTCAAATCCTTATACGGGCAGTAATAAAATGCTACCGTTTGGTAGCTCAATTTACTTAGCTGCCACGGCTGATTATTCTCCGATTATATTTGGCATGAATCTTGGTTATCGTTTTCGTGTTGTCGGAGCACCCATTAAAAACCCTCATGCCCAAGAAAACACCACGATGATACCCACTGTGCCACACACCCTAATTTTTGGTGCAGCCCTTGCCTATAACTCTGAGATTTTTGGCAATTTAATTGGAGAAGTTTACGGCTCCCATGGCTTTTTTCCTGTTAATAAAAATCAATCTGATCGCAATAACACTAGTATTGAGTACCTCTTAGGTTTTGTGAAAATCTTTAAAAATGGTTTCGGCATGAAAGTTGGTGCAGGGAGTGAACTATTCTTTGGCATTGGTACCGCCCAACTTCGAATAGTAGCCGGATTAGATTATGCCTTTGATGCTGAAAAAGCTGGGCTATTCTCACCACCCAAAAGAGTTCCTAAAAGCCAAGATGAAAGGTTTATGCAGATGCCAGACGATCCATTCGCCGAAGAAGAAGAGGAAAGTCTCTATCCTGAATTTACGGAAGAAGATCTTTAAGCAATCTGGACTCCAAGGCTCTGCAACTCTTCGACCAGCTGTTCTTTTCCCGCCAGCTCTTGACTTATGGTGGGGGCTAGTTTTGCTGGGATCCCTTTGATTAACAACATATCTTCAGGACTGAGGCGGATAATCTCCTGAATACCCGTAAACTGTTGGGCGAGTCTTTTGGCCACGGTTTTTGATAGCCCCGTGATGCTAGTGGCGACCAAAAAGTTGACTGTGGTTAAGTTTTTGGAATTTTCGATACTATCCACAATTTTTTGCGCTGTAGCTTCTGAGTATTCGGCAAAGCTTGCGATGGTTTGGGAGTCTAGCCGATAAAGATCACTAATATTACGAATCATACCCCGATCAACAAAATGTCGGATCGCCTTGCCCGAAAAGTCAGTAATATTCACGTGACGGCACCAATAACTCACTGTGCCAACAATCCGCGGTGGATATAACTCTTCGGTAACCATCTGTGCTGATTTTTCAGCTAAGTCTGTGATAGCCGCCAAGCGGTCCTGATTTTCTTGTAATATTTTTATTCCTAACTGTTTAAGCTCTATGATTAAATTTTGTCTCTGAGCTAACTCTTGGGTAATTATCTGTGCTGATTTTTCAGCTAAGCCTTCGATAGCTGCCAAATCTTCAGCTGAAAGAGCTAAAATATGATGAACGTTAGGATATTTTTCCGTAATTTTTTCTGTCATGGTTGTTTGCAAGCCAGTGATACCGAGGCCAACAAGAAATCTCACTGTTGATACCTGTTTTGAATTTTCAATACTCCGGACAATTTTTTTGGCAATGACGTCACGAAAACCTGGGAGATTCGCAATGGTTCGAGAGTCCAGGCGGTACAGATCACTCAAACTACGAATAATCCCATGATCAACAAAAAATCGGATTCTTTTCTCGGAAAGATCATAAATCTTCACACTACGACACCAATGGCTAATGATGCCTACAATTTGGGGAGGACAGCTTTCTTTTGCCGGACAACGAATCGCCATGACCTCAGGTAACTCACTATCACCATCATCAACCTTAGTCGCTTCATAAATTAACTCCAGGGGATGAGAACATTCAGGACAAACGGTGGGGAAGTCAAGGGCGTGGGTCTCAGCACCTCTTGCAATGCGAGTGATTTTTGGAATCACATCACCAGAGCGAATAACATAAACTGTATCTCCTATATGAAGCGACATGTTTTTAACATAACGGTAATTATGAAGACTCACCCTCTGGATCACAGCCCCTGACACCTCTACGGGAGCAATGCAGGCTACTGGAGTCACAAGACCTGTTCTTGACACGTCCCAAATCACCTGCTCAAGAACTGATGCTTTTTCTTCCCCTTGCCACTTAAAACAAATCCGAAATCTCGGATGATGGGAGGTATAGCCTAAGGATGGGTGGTGAGTCGTGTCTTCTAACGTTAAGACTAAACCATCAATGCCATAGTCACCATTTTTAGCGTACTCTTGAACTTCGGTTAAATAATCAATAAAACCTATATAATCATCGGTCACAGCAAAGCTATTATCACGAAAAAAAGTGTATTTATCCTGCTCGGCAAGAAAAAAAGGGCCTTCTGGTGGTGTATCAATATCCCAAGCAAAAAAATCTAACTGTTGTAAAAATGATAATGCCAATATTTTCGAAAGAGGGCTCTCGTCAGCATTGACTTGCTTAAACATTTTTTTCAACCAAATGTCGAGTTGACCTGGGTCTTGAACAATCTCACTAAGACTGAGCTTACTTAAATTACTGTGTTGCTTGGTCATTTGGTGATACACGCTACCTAGGTTATCTTTGTTTTCTGTTTGAGCTCGCCATTCACCGATAATCTCTAATTCACCATAAAAACGCTTGCCATCATGATTAAGAGAGTAGGGAAGAAATGTCACGTTATCCTCTGGCTCGATAGCTAGTGAGTACCGAGAAAAAGAGATTTCTACCAGTTTGCCATCTAAGTATGTGAGTGTGACTTCGCTACCAGCTGATAGGAATAGTTTTGGTGCTTGAGGATCTGACAGGTCTGTACCATCTTGACCTCTTTGATTTTTCTTAGGAGGTAAGGTAAAGCCACATTGGTGCAAGTAACGAAACTTATGACTTTCCTTTTGGAACTCTGAGATCCTCATGAGTTGTGACTTAACAAAATTTTTACTTGGTTTCGGGTTGTTGTCTACTAACCAATCGATGACCGGCTTTAACCACCGACTATTTGACTCGGCATAGTCGGGATATTTCCCTTGAAAATCTTGCATCTGTGCTATATGAAGTTGGTTCTGATCGCAAGAGTCAATAAGTTTTGCGTGATCCTTTCTCAAATCCATATCATAAATCTGAAAAGCGAAAAAACTAAAATAACCAGCTAGGTCTTTATGATCTTTTCTCGCCATAATCCCTGCCACAATATTACGTTCACTCGAAGGAGCATTTAAGCCTCGTTGTTCCATATCTTGGCATAATTTTTGAAAATCTTGCCGACCACAACACAGCTCTCCTCGCACTTCATAGTTGCCAGTGAGGGTGGGTGGTAACCTTTGTGGAATACTCCTTAGGTGTATCACACAATCGGTGACATCTTCGCCAAGGGTGCCATCACCCCTGGTTTTAGCTAAGAGTAGAGTACCACCAGCATATATTATCGATAAAGAAATGCCATCGAGTTTATAAGCAGCTGATACCAGGACCCGACGAGATGGCGAGTCACCTTCCGGTAACATTATTCTCCTCGCCCAACGACAAAGGCCTTGATACTCTCTAGTTTTTTCTAGAGAGAGCATGGGGAATTGATGCTTGATTTTACCGTGACTATCGTAGCCAACATAAGAGAGTATAGGATGATCTCTATCAAGCTGTTTCATCATATCTTCAAGACGATCGTAACTATCATCTGAGATACTGGGAGTGCCAGCATAATAGAGCTGCTTATGCTTTTTGATTTCACGGCTAATATCGTTGATTAAATTCCGCCGCAACTCATCATCATGTAAGGATGACTGGGAGGCAACAAATCTCTCGACAATCGTAGATATCACATTTGTTTCAGTCTGTTGATTTGACACAAATACTCATTCCTAGTAAGTCGGTGAATAAGGTTCTTTCGGGTTATGTTTTCGGTAGATTTTTTGCAATTTCGTTTAGTTTTTTTTCAATGGCACTCAAACGCTGGTTAATAGCTTTTTCCGCCCCTTGGTCATCGACTTCCATGAGATAGGTAGCCAGCAACCCTGATACACCTCCATAAAAAGCAACGCCACAGACCATAATCACCATAGCTGTGATTCTACCAGCAGAAGACACAGGCACCATATCGCCATAACCAACAGTTGTCATGGTCACCACACTCCACCATACAGCGTCAAGGGGAGTAGTAATGGGTGACCCGGTACCATACTCAAATTGCAAAATCAATGAGGCGGCAATAAATATAACGGCAAAACTAATGATCATTAAAAAGACAGGTGTAGAGACATTTTTCGATTGAATCAAATAAGGCAACAAATTTCGCATGCGCAAAAATGTGCGAAATAGCCTCACCAGTCGGGCAATCCTAGCAACCCTTAAGACACCAATTGCTGGGATCGATGACAGCAAATCTAGCCATCCTTGCTTAAAGAAATAGCGAGTCTTGTTTTTGGTCACATACATGGAGCCAACAAATTCTAGGAAGAAGATGCAACAAAAAAAATAATCAAGGTAATGAGCAAGCTCATAGGATGGTTGCCCCTCTTTTCCTAGTGCCATAGGAATAAGATTAACAATACTAAAAAAAGCTAGCGTTGCCATAATAAGATCGTAAATTAGCCGATGATTTTTCTTCGCTATTTTTTTTAATGATTCCATCAAACCTCCTGTTAAATCATGGTGAAATTTTTTGCCAAATCATCATCGATTCTGATGATTGAAATGGCAAAGAGTTGTCTGCTTGGGATGGGATAGCCTCCATCATTATCAGGTGAAAATGCTCTGACATGAGGGTAAATATCTCTGATGCTGAAAGAAAATAAGGTGGCTGAAGTTTCTCATGATCATCCTGAGGGCTAGTTGATTCTTCGCGACTAAAAGGAAGAGATAGAAACCAACCACCAACCTTGAGGCATTGGCAGCAAAAATCCCTATATTGCTCACGTAAATCCCTATGAAACGCACATAATACAGCCCGATCAAAAATCAGATCAGCCGATTCTTTCAGGTCGAGAGCAAACATATCACCAACTCGGTAGTCAAATAAACCTTGATGATAAAAAACTTCGTATTTCGAGGTCGCATCATGAGCTGCTTCAGCTGAAAGATCCAGGGCGGTGACCTGGCAACCAGCGGAGAGAAATATCTCGGCGTCATGGGCACGGCCGGCACCAGGCATCACGACACTTAAACCATCAGGCTTTTGTTGACTCACTTCTTGCCAAAACTGCCAAAGCTTGGCACTGTGAGAGTGGGAACCCTCAAGATCCCATGGTGTTGAGCCTTCACGCCAAAGATTCAGCCAATCATCGCTAGTAAAATATTGGGAACGTTCCAAGTAACCATCCATATTAATAACACTACCAAAATAAACCATCATCATAACTCTGGGGCCTTAACAAAATATATGATGATCTTTGACACTGAACCAGCTAGAATAACAAATTGTGTGAAAAAATAAAATCACTGGTGACTGAATGCCCGAAGGAGTAAAATATGAGTATGACAAAGGTAAACCCCCATCATGTTCCCTTGAAGTTACTTGGTGACGCTATGACTATTGGCATCACCCTATGGTTTTATTTGTTGTTTATGGGAGGTTGTCAGAGTCGTGAAAATACCGCCCTCTTAGAGGTTCAAGTCGAAGACCAGTTCGGTCAGCCCATTAGAGATGCTGAAATTAAGCTAGCTAGTAAACTTTTAGGTGTGACCAATGAGTCAGGGATATTTGCCGGTGAAATAGGGATGACCGGCGAGAGAAATAAAACGATTCAGGTGAGTAAGCATAGTAAAGAATTTTCGTTATCACCTTATTATGGCAGTGTTTCTTCCCAGGATCTTGACCGGAGCATTAACGGTCAAAAAAAATGGACTCATAAGGCAACGTTATACAAAATACCTCGATATCATAATCAACCAGCAACCATCACAGCCACAACCGACCAACCAACAACGTTAGAACCGAGCGAGCCAAATAAAGAAACAACACCACCCGAGTCTAGTGCCCTGCCATCACAGTCAGAATCAGCTAAGCCAACGCCTCTAACAAAAAATGCCGCCTCAAGTCACCAACTAAAAGTCTCGGAACAAAATAAGCCGCCAATTATCACAAGTCAGAATAGCCTACCGAAACCGGTCAAGGACGTCAGCCAGAGCCCTGCTTTGTTCCATAATAACCAACAGCCATCTAAACAAACCACTCATTTTGACACACTTGAGAAACTCACTCTCAACCTAGAGGCACAAGCACAATTACCTGGTCAAATCACTTTCTCTGTATTTGAACAGTCGAAAACCAAACTCACGGCTATTAGTGGTGCCACCCTGTTTATTGGCTATCAGAGAAGCCTGCATTTGTTTTGTCGAACATCGTCGGTTGGCATGTGTGGTATGAAGCCACCAAAGCATAAAAACCGTTTGATCACAGTCATTGTGACCAAAGATGGTTATCAATCTCAAAGTTATAAGATTTCTTTAGCCCATAAAAAACACCACGTGTTTATTTTACAGCAAGGCCGTAGTCTCGATGTTTTCGCTCTCACCTCTCATTATGGTTCATCTTTTGGTCTAGCGGATACTGCCATTAGCTCGGGAGGCAAAGTTCTTGGTAAAACATCATCTTTTGGCTATTTTTCTATACCACTATCGGATCTTCCCATTGATGAAATTGCCATTGGTGCACCAGAGCTGGTGCCAGATAAAAAAATAGTCACTATCAACAAGAATAGGAGCAACCTATTTGTTACCTATTTTCAAAAAAGATCCCCAGAGCGTATCAGAGCCGCCTTTCTGCCAGCAGAATATCTTGGTGTTAACCCTAAAACCCAAGTTCCTCTTCAATCCCTCATTCAGAATAATCAGAAACGTTTTATGAATCATGTTTTTCGCACCAACATCATGAGACGTGTTGACTATGATCAAGCTACTACAGCTCTTGGAGTGAATACCAATTTTATCGACAGCATAGCTCATAGCTGGCAAGAACAGGAGCTAACAACTTGGGTGGATGCACTGTTCTCTTTTTATTATTATCCTCACAATCAAGGTTGGCATAATCCTCATAGAATCAAAGTTATTCTTGAAGCAAAGGTGAATCACAGTTTACATGGTGTAATGAAAAGCACAACTCGTTTGCTTGAACTTCCTATTAACAACACCACTTTTGATCAAGAGGTTCGAACCATAACCAATCTTCTCATTTCTTCTCTACCGTACCAAGGCACCATATTATCGATTGATAACCGTGATATCACAATCAACCTTGGCCGGCGTCATCACCAGGGTTTGGTGCCTCAAACTAAGGCTCAAGTTTACCGAACTGTTTATCATCCAAACGCAGCATCGCTGTCGAGGCAAGTGATCACGGGTGAGATTATGATGACAGAGGTGTCAGATAATGAGACCCAAGCTCGCTTATTGACTAATGATGGCGCAAATAAACCACGGGTTGGTGACCAGTTGATCATCAACCCTAACCGACATAACAAATTCATTGCCACTGATTTACTAGTTTATACTGGGCAAGACAACGCGCCTTTAGCTGCCGTAAATATTTATCATAATCAGAGCCGAGTTGGTTTCACTAACAACGATGGCAAAGTGATGATTCAACAGGAATATCTTAATATCCCCAAAACTTATACGTTACAGAAACCAAGCTATGAAGTGAAAAAGTTTCAACTTACTCTCAAGCGCTCTGAGTCTCAAGGATTCCCTTATAATCCAAAATTATCCCCTCAGACGGTCACACTTGAGAGAACTCATAGTTTTGTCCGTCTTCACTCTCATCCGACGGGATTAAAAACTTATATTGACGGCGAGCTGGTTGGCACCACACCAGTTATGATCACCCTACCTCCACGTCCTGAAGTGTCGGTTGTCATAGTACCTCCCAAGGGTTATAAGAAGTTTTTTCGGACCTATCAGATGAAAGGAGGGATACTACATCTTGCCGGCAGTAGGAAAATACGTCTTGAGAGAGATCATCTAGGCCTTTATCTATCGTTACTCAAATCAGGTAACAACACGAAAGCGTTAGAGGTTCTGAGATCAGTACCTCCTGAGCATACTGATTACCCCCAATCTCTCGCTCTACTGGCTAAGCATGAGAGCAAACAGAACAAAGAACAATCGGTTATTTATGCCCTCACTCTTTTCATTAATTTACACCACCGACCATCACAAGTGTCAGAGCCTCTAGTCAATAGTCTGTTTAATGCTGGTCTCCTGAGTTTTCAGCTTGCTGATGCTTACGATAATCAAAAAGACTTCTATCGTAGTCGTATTCTCTATGAAAGAGCGAGAGACTTTCTCGAATTCTCGACCACAAAAAACACCTTACTCCAAAAGAGTTTAATCAAAGGAAAATATTATCTCGCTTTATCTGTTCATAGAATAGCTGTGATTAACAAAAACAGTTCTTTGCTCAAGCTAGCTTTGGAAAGGTGGAATCGTTACTTATCATATCACGACACGATCCAGGCAACAGACCGTGATCAGAATCAATTCTGGCAGAATAAAGCACGCTATTACGCTCAAGAAGCAAGAAATGAGCTCAAAAAGAGTCGATTTTGATTCACAATTCCACTCTACGCCGCTGTATAATGGTGTTGCTCTATTCGGTATAAGATTGAAGATCCGTTTCTGAATAGCTTTTTCATTTTCAGTGAAAGTAGGTGGCCCGTCTCTTTATAATTGATGGTAAAAAAGACGATGGTTCCATGCTGCCAAAGAAGGCACTGTTTTTTTGACTCTTAGGATATGGTATTTCTTCACAATCAGGGTGACCGCTAGATCCACTGGGATTTCAGCAAATTTTTTAGTTTTACGAAAGTCAAAATCACATAGACCACCTACTCTGATCGATGAGAGTAAAATAAGTGATATGTTCAAGAGCACAAGTATCAGATTTCTCTACCACTTGTCTTCAGAATTTTTAATATCCTGAATTATTTGGGCAACGTCATTTTTCCCTAACCCAGTCGCCTGACAAATAAAAGGTATATCTGAACCAAGGGAGAAAAGCCTTTGGATAATCTCTCGTTGATTTCTAGACTTACCTTTTTGCTCAGCATGATATAGCAAGCTATCATAAACAGCTTGTTGATTATCAAAGCTCCTAGCCGCATTAATGATACCTTGCCTATGGGATATTTCATAAATT
>JAPOQT010000222.1 GCA_026710525.1 Pseudomonadota bacterium | reverse complement strand
TAGTAACATAACCACCCAATTTCACATGAAAATATTTTAGTATTCGCCCATATATCCTGCAGGCACATATCGCCTCGAATGTCATTTATAACATATTTTCTCTCTCTAAGAACTGTCTAATATTTTATATTTTGTTGACGGTTTAATCTTAGAAACATACAGTTTTATCCAGATTTTACTGGAGAAAATACTTTCGTTTGAGTGCTACCATGGGTCACAATTTTGTTCAGTAGTGCACTCAAGGTCTTTGATTTTAAACTCACACCACCACATAAAAAACCATCTAATTCTCTGCAGGGGAGTAAACGATGAATATTGTTTTCCCTCACACCACCGCCATAGAGTAAAGGCACATGTCGACTCATATCCTGTCCCAAAGTAGCTGTCATAGTGGAACGCACGGAGAAAAAGATTTCTTCGAGAACCTCCCGTGGTGGTGTTTCATCGCCACCAATAGCCCAACCAGGTTCGTAAGCTAAGATAATGGAGGATGGTTTGTCAAGACCATCAAGGGTATTTTTAATGGTTTCAGTGATGGCTTTTGTATTAGTTGTTAAGGGATCACTGGTGGGGTCATCACCAAAGCACAAAATAGGTATAATGCCAGCATGTTGCAAACAGATGATTTTTTGTTTGATTATAAGGGTGTTTTCTTGGAAGATAGTGCGGCGTTCCATATGGCCCACCAGTGAGTATGAGACGCCAAAATCCTTGAGCATGGCAGCAGAGATTTCTCCTGTGTATGCCCCTGAGGATTGGTGGCCCACATTTTGAGCACCTAAATATAAGGAGGATATACCCCTACTGTTGTACTGATTGGTTAACTTACTACATTGATCAAGATAGGGATATGGCGGACAAATAACCAGCGATAGCTCTCGTATGTAATCACTGATGTGACTGTAATAATCGGACAGTGTTTCCCGAAGTTGATTCATTTTCCAGTTGACTACCACTATCACAAAAAACACCCTGAAGCAGATATTGAATCCCATCACACACTCAAGGATTTTATTTTACTGATCTGAGCAAAAAAAAAGAAAATCAAGTGACATCATCATGGTGATATTATTTTTTATTCACCATGATGATAGCGGTAACTTTTGAGAACTAACCTCCTATTTTTGAGCGAATTATGACTGATATCAATCATCCGTACAGCCATGATTTCATGAAGCATTATCGAGAGCCTCATCATTATTTAAGTCAAAAAAGTATGAGTGAGCACTTGAGTTGTCATAATAGAATTTTAATGCCAGAAGGTAAGTTATTAAGTGGCTCCGACACGAGTAACCAGAAAACACTACTGTATACCACTGTAGCCAACCCGGCTTGTGGTGAAGCAACGCAAGTGGCTATCACTATACCCCATGGTCAGAAGCATGAGCTAACGGATGGGTGTGGCTTTCGTTTTTCTGAGCATCAGTGTGCTATCTCTCTCGTATCAGGATCACTCCTTGCTTTATTTGTCCAGGAACTAACTGATCAAGAGGTACATGCCATGGCTCAGGTGACTAAGGAAATTCTCAAAAACAAGGCCTTAAGGCGTGTCGATGAAAAAGATATCCACCGGGTTTTTGGTTGTATAGGTAATCATAGAAGAAGAGCAGATCTTATAAATTTTGTGAGTTCAGCCAAGGAATTCCCGACCAGAAGATCATGTTACTGGTTAAACATACTCGCTTTTTTTTGCTGCTTAACGGGAGTTAAGCCGTGATCCCTACGAGCTTGTTATGATGATACAGAGCGGTGATAACGAAACCAGGTTACACTTCTTTCTATTAGCCACTTATACGCCGGGTATTCCCTTGCCGGCATCAGCTCCTCACAATATTGAAGAAATTTTTCTTCAGATATTTGTGGGTTAGTTTCTTGGTAGTGGCGAATCTTTGCTTTATAAATATGTGTGTTTGTCACATTAACCTCAAATGAATGAGGTGTATCTCGGATCAAAAGTATTGTGACTGAAGAAATAAAAACAAAAATATCCGGTTTATGGCAAAAAACTACTAAGACCCTATGGTCAAGAGCAAAGATTACGTCACTTTTTAAAGCCTAAGCCACTTAACGAGGGAGCTGTTTTACTCGTCAGCTACTTGACGAGTACTTGATGAACAGGTGACATTTACCGATTGAAAGGCTCCACCTATGGTTTCAGCTATTTTATGCCGAATTTCAGTATGGGTTTCTCAAGCATAGTTAGCCACAAAATTCCTGACAAATACAGGCTCATTAACATTCAACTATTGTCTATGATCTTTTGACAGCAAGAAGCTAAGCCGAAAAAGATAAAAAAATAGGGTCTCCCAATATCGAGAAACCCTATTATTTAGTAACAAAATCATGAGACTTCTAAATTAACTTAGTAAGTCAAAGAACTGATAGTAACAAATGCTTACTTAAGACCTGTGAATGCTGTACCAAGTGCTTTTGCATCAGCATCTTTAGTAGTAAACGTTCCATAAGTATCTTTGTCATACGCACTCAACAATGCCTGTAGTGCTGCACCTGTAAGCTCGACAGTCTTGTCACCAGAAGTGAATGTAACTTTGTGAGCTGCCTTATCATCCGCAGCAACAGCGTCAAGAGCTGTCTTAAATGCGGTTGCATCAGCATCTTCAGCAAATTTTAATTCAGCATTTTTACCAGTCACTGTGAAAGTTACATCAACATCAGTACCTAACGTACCTGTAAGACCCTCTGTACCACCATACTCACCATCAGCTGCGTCTGCAGATAAGAAATTCGTGAACGTGAACGTATTACTAGCATATGCCACTGTCATTTCTACTGTTGTATCTGCCGGATCAGTACTATCTGCCGGATCAGTACTATCTGCCGCTGCAGCCACACACTTACCATCTTTTAGCTCTTCGCCTTCTTTACATGTGGGATCCTCTTTCTTCGAGCAAGAAGCCAAGCCTAAAGCTAAAGCCACAAAACCAACAACAGAAGACTTCGTTAAAAGTGATCTTAGATTAAACAACGAAACCATTACTTGACCTCCAAAAAACAATAAATTATCTATTACTAAAAAAATAAAACAAACTACGAACGAATGAGAACTATAAACCATTTAAAACAAAAAGCAAACAAAAAATAACGACTATCGATCCGCCGTGATTAAAATACCAGAAAAAACCCTACTCATTACTTCATGTTTATCTCTAGCCCAATTCAACATATCATAACACCAAAAAAAAAAATTGCAACGACCAAGTGAAACTTTCTACCTATTTATACCGCTGCCTATGACATGGTCGAAGTCCATTATAATACATTAACTCTACCAGGTCAAGAGATTATCTATCATTTTTTTTCATAGAGACTTCATAATCTAATTCATCGTGCCTATATGCTTTATATCCTTTATCTGTTAGGGTTTGAAGCACATCGTCAGCATGGCCTCTATGGGAAATCTCTAAATCAAGTATGACTTCTACATCTTTCACACCGTCACGGTTAAAGATACGATTATGATCTAAATGATAAAGATTAGCGCCGGTTTGAGCCACCACATTCAAACATTTTGATAAAGCACCAGGGTGGTCCTCTAATCTTAATTTGATTCTCATCATACGATGAGAATACATCAACCCTTTTTGC
>JAPOQT010000221.1 GCA_026710525.1 Pseudomonadota bacterium | reverse complement strand
TTTACAATCATGTTGGCCATCTGAGGAGACCTGTCAGTGAGTACACAAATATCAAGAGGATCATGATCACCTGCTAAGCTATCTGGGGGCACCAGACCTTGTTCTTTAAATGCATCACAAGCAAAGCGTGTCACCTGAGTGTGACAATAGGTTTGAGGAATAAATCCATACAAACAAGGTAAAAAATTAGTGTATTTTTGTGGTCGATCAATAGATAGGTGGCCACTCACCTTATCAATTTCACACTTAACATCACTTGACGGTGTCATTTCTATAAATCCACACACCTTATCAGGACTCATGCCATTCTGTTCTTTAGCTCCTTTTGGATAGGGCTCTATACCATGCCAAGGGTGAGCCACCAACATGTTCACTTTTGACTGTGTTTGTGTTGTGTCCATATATTTCATCCTTCTTAAAAAAATTAGTTAACGACAAGTCGCTTGTGTCACGTCACGATAGGTCATATTGTCCTTCAATCTGACGGCAAAAGCAAAATCAAAATTTTGCCGTATGGTAGTCTCTCCTTGTAAAGACACAAAGGTCAAGATTAAACTAAACGATCACGGGCATTATTATCCTAAATTAATCTGTGCCAGTGGAGCCAAAACCACCTAACCTCTCTTGCTTAACAACCGTTAAATCAAGACGTGGCATAAGTTGCAAGCACATTTGGGCAATACGATCACCACGATGAATGGTAAAAGGTTTGGTCGATGTGTTCCATAGGAGAACACAAATTTCATCTCGGTAGTCACTATCGATGGTCCCCACACCATTGGTCAAGGTAATACCATGCTTATAAGCAAGACCTGATCTCGCTCTAATTTCAAGACTGCCAATCATATTATCAGGAATACTGGTAGTATCAACGGCAGCAATATAAACGCCGGTGGCAACTTTTTCTTGCGCCCCAGGAGCAAGAATATAGTTACTAGAAGACTTAAGATCAGCAGCAGCACTTAATGGTGTTGCATACACGGGCAACAAACATTGGTCATCAGGATGACCGACTTTGAAACGAATCACGAGAAAATCTCCTTAACAGGTTATCTAACACTTTCACCTATCACATCTCTCAAGTGCGCCACCAATGACAACAAGACTGTGCCATAGAAGCTCTTCATCAATATTAAGAGCAGGAGTTATTGATAAACACTCACCGTTCACACCGCAAGGGACAGCGATAATATTGTGGCTCCTCAAATATTGAGCTAACTCCACTCCCCCTGAGGGAGTTTGTAGATCAATAGCTATCATTAAACCATAAACCCGCACGGAACCAAGACGATTTTTTTTCTTATGTTGAAGGTAGCGATCCAACCAAGCTTTTCCTAATTCATGAGCTCGGCTAGCCAGACGATCTCGTTTCATGATTTCAAGATTTTTCTGAGCCACTAAACAACTGAGAGCATGACCAAAATAGGTGCCTGTATGGAGTGATTCTCCTAAATTTTTTGGCCACGAAGCCATGATTTTTGCCGGTGCCGCCACACAGCTTAGGGGCATACCACCGCCAAGAGCCTTCCCTAAACAGAGAATATCAGGGATCACTTCAGTCGCTCGAAACATAACCCCCGTACGACCAACACCCGTATACACCTCATCAAAAATCAACAAACAGCCTAATGAATGAAGGGCGTTTTTAAGTTCTATTAGCCAACCATAATCG
>JAPOQT010000220.1 GCA_026710525.1 Pseudomonadota bacterium | reverse complement strand
CTGTTCGAATCAGCAGAACCACTGGTATCATCATGGCAAGGCCAGTCAGAGGACATGGAAATCAAAGTTACCGAACTCATGACTCACTATCAACGTTTAAAATTAACTGATGAACATAAGAAAGTGATTCGTGATTTTGTCCAGCTGTCATCTGATTTTGAGTTAAGTATGACAAAACTACGTCTATTTGAAAAACATTTTTTAAGACATAATTCCCTTTACTGGCTATTATATCTCCAGGTATTTGCCGAGGTAAATAAGGATATTCCATCACTGTTAGCCTCGTATCATCCTAGTATTATAGCTGAGATCACAATGCAGATGAAAAAAGCTCTACAGCTTATTTTTGATTCACATGATCTAGTCCTTTATCTCAATTCTCACGTCGATATATTTGAGTATTTAAGCCGTCAAATAACCATCGAAGATACTCTGAGCCTCGATGAATTAACCAGGTACTTAGAACTTTTTAATGATCGGGAAATTTATGGCAGATTACATCAGCAAATGTATGACACCCCACAATTAAAACTAGAAACAGAGGTTATGCCAACACGCGCCACTATGGCAACCGAGTTAGATACGAGCGCAGTCATGGATTTACAAAATTATCTCGATAAATTTAAGCAAGAACCACTCGACCTTCATATTTTTCTTTCCCTGATTTTAAAACTTGATCAGACGTCTGTCATGATGATTGCTAACACCTATGGGGTGACTCGCGACCAAGTGACCCGACGTATGGATCAAATGAAAAATAGACTTTTCAAGGAGGTTCTCCATGTTGATGATCACGATTTTCGGCCTCAGGTTAGAGAGATTAACTGGGGATCATCAGTACCTTCAGACATCAGTGATTTATACGAATCTTTCACCCTAGCTGATATGATAGCCAACATTAAAAAATCAAAGTTTCTCAAAAAGTATGTGGCCGTGGGACTACCTTATCTCACTGAAGATAAATACCAACGATTTGAAGAAGAGGGACTTACCAATCACTTCGAAAAACATGTATTTATCAGTTATTTGCTCGGTCTTGATAACCTCAGCAGTGCTGATTTTATCAGAAAGTATGACTTAGGCTATCCCATCAAATTCTTTCGACTCCATACCCTAGTTCAATATAAATTCTTTTATTTTTTCCACTCAGGACAGCTTTTCTTGTCCCATAATTTTCAAACCTTTCAGGAAGAGTATAAATTTTTACACTCATATTATGAAAATATCACTGGCCAGTTACCTAATAATGATAGTAAGAATCAGCATCGCGAACTCCACTGGGCATCATCAGTACCTTCAGACATTAGTAATTTATACGGACTTTATACACTAGCTGATATGGTAGCCAACATTAAAAAATCTCATTCTCTTAAGAAGTTTCTAGCCGTAGGACTACCTTATCTCACCGAAGATGGATACCAACGATTTGAAGAGCAAGTGCTCAAGACACCCTTTGACAAACATGTGTTTATCAACCACTTACTGGCCATTAACAAAGTTTCGTATTTAGATTTTGTCAGACGATATAACATTAGTAGTGCCAAATTTTTTCAGTTAGTTAATTTACTTAAGTATAAGTTCTTTTATTTCTTCCATTCAGGAAAAATACCTTCAGACGATGATTTTCCTAACTTTAAAAATGAGTTTGATTTTTTTCAGTCGTATTATAAAAGAAAAACTAGCCAATTACCTGAAGATGAAGCTACCGATACCGAATCAAATCATAATACCAGGCTTCAGAATCAGGTTCGTAAAATTAACTGGGGATCATCGTTTCCCTCAGAAATCAGCGACTTATACAGTTATTTTACGGTGGCTGATATGCTAGAACAGATTGAATCAGCAAAGAAATTAGAAGAGTATGTTAAGGTAGGACTACCGTATCTCAATGCAGAGAAATACCAAATATTTGAAGAAAAGGTCTTAACAACTCTCTTCGAAAAACATGTGTTTATCAGTTATTTGCTGGGCGTTGATAACCTGAAGCGTAAGGATTTTAGCCAAATATATAACCTAGGACACCATAGCAAATTCACTAAACTCCTACGCTTACTCCAATATAAATTCTTTTATTTCTTCTATTCAGGAGAGCTACCTTCATACCATGATTTTCCAACCTTTAAGGATGAATTTGAATTTTTTCAGTCATATTATCAAAGAGAAACTAGCCAGTTATCTGAAGATGAAGCTACCGATGCCGAATTAGATCATAATACCAGGCTTCAGAACCAGGTTCGTAAAATTAACTGGGGATCATCGTTTCCCTCGGAAATCAGCGAATTATACGGTTATTTTACGGTGTCTGATATGCTAGAACAGATTAAATCAGCAAAGAAATTAAAAGAGTATATTAGGGTAGGACTACCGCATCTCAATGCAGAGAAATACCAAATATTTGAAGAT
>JAPOQT010000219.1 GCA_026710525.1 Pseudomonadota bacterium | reverse complement strand
GTCATACTAGCGTTATTTATTAAGATATTAATCCATCAAGCCACTGTATTGACCTCACACGTCACTCAAAGATAGTGATCAACGTCGTTGGGAGGAAGCCAGCAGGATATCTTCACGGGTGACACAGGGGTACTATGTGTTATACCAAGCGCTTTACATGCGATTATTAAATTGGATGACGATCCCAGTGTAGCTTCTCGCGTAATAGACTCCCTAAGATGTTCCCTCATTTTTTATCTGACCCGACACCTAAAGACGGCTTGCATTTGTGAATTCTTTTTTGATCAGTAAAAACAAGGTACAAAGTTGCTCCTTAGAAACACCTTTGTTAGCAGACTCACTTCGTTTTTTAGTGGGTCAGTTCTTCTTTATTTTCTTTAAAGCTAATGAAGGAGATAAGTGTCACCTGCTTCTATCACTTCATCGAAAATAGGATTCTTGTGAGTTCAATGTTTTCAGTATTTTATGGCACGAGTAGCAGGTGGTAGAAATCTTTAACACTATTGCCATTTAACGAATATTCTTCTGCTCAAACAGAAGCTTGAAACATTTTAACCACAAATAAAAATGGCTTTTTCAAAGGTAGATGAAATGACGGCCACTTAGATATCAGCTACATTTGTCATTCACAGATTCTAAGATAAGATTCATTTCTCGAGCCACCCCTTTTATTTCTTTGATTGACCATCCTGTTATCTTAGAAATAAAATCCTCACTGGCACCTGCTTTCAGAGCAGCTGTAACAGCCTCTCTTTTGGCTTCTGCAATGCCGATAGCCTCTCCTCTAGCTTCTCCTCTAGCTTCGCCTCTAGCTTCAGCTTCTTTTACTGCCATCGCCTTGATACCCTCGAAGTAGCGCCTTCCTTTTTCAGCTGCCTCTATTTGCGCCCAAGTAGGAGGAGTCGAATCTGTTTCCATGGTTTTTTTTAAAGTTTCTCCCATTTTATCTCCTTATCATTGGTTAAAAATACTTTTTAAGATTCATTTCTCGAGCCACCCCTTTTATTTCTTCGGTTGACCATCCTGTTATCTTAGAAATAAATGACTCACTTACCCCTGCTTTCAGAGAAGCTGTCACAACCTCTCTTTTACCTTCTACAGTGCCGATAGCCTTTCCTCTAGCTTCACCCCTAGCTTCTCCTCTAGCCTCTCCTCTAGCTTCACCTCTAGCTTCGCCTCTAACCTCACCCCTAGCTTCAGCTTCTTTTACTGCCATCGCCTTGATGGTCTCCTGTTCTTCCCTGCCCTTGTCCACCGCCTCTTTTTGAACCCGATAAACCCTATCAGTAGCCATCTCTAAGACTGATCTGGTTATGTTAGCAAATCTACCTCCATGTACAGTGGATAAAAATCTAACTTTATGCGCATCTAAATTGAGACAATGTTTCTTTAAATATATCCAAACATCAAAGCAAGTAAAGTCCTCTACACCATCATCGGGATTTTTATCAAACTTATTTATTTCAATCAAGCACTTTCTGAGCTTTGGAAAAACACTAGATGCTGAATCATCAGAATCATGAATATCTACGCCAAAGAGGGTTATATACTCCTTGCGATGTTTAAGCTTAGGGTGATTCTCTCCTAAGATCGCTAACACGTGAGTGGGACTAATCACGTTATAAAACTCTCCTGCTTTGACCTTATGATCAGAGCTATGAAGCTTACAGCCATAGTGATCTATTTTCTCATCAAATCCCTCATATACTATCTTTTGACACTCTATAATCATATGATGTTTTTTACCGCTAGATCCCTTTTCTCTATGATAAGCAACCAAGGTATCAAAACGAGAAGATTTTCCTTGTTTTACTTCGTCTACGGCCTTAGGATCTGGTAGTGCTTCCGTATTGAGTGATTCCACATCATAGACTTTTACCTGTTTTTGTGTCATATGTGATAGAAAGTCTTCGACAAAAAGCTTTTGATTTCCAGGTTTTTCCATCAAAACCTTGTTGGGAAGATCTTCCATGAGATCGACAAGATGGTCTTTTGGGGGAATGGTGATTTCTTGTTGAGACTGATTATTTGTCATACTATTTTCTCATAAGAAATAAAACAAACGACACTTGCCGAAACTCTTCAGTATCTGAGATCAGAAGCTCAAAGTTAGCAAGTGTTTTTATAAAATGCAAATAAAAATAATATGGTGTCACGTCATGAGTGGTATGGTTTAAATTTTGAATTCTCAAAATCTGACTAATCTGAAGGTATAACTAGGAGTGACTTTTAAGTTGTGGGAAGTGTTGCTGCGCAAGAGAGGCAACAGCTTTATTTAAATCCATAAAACCTTCTTCCTGATCTATTCTGCAGAGAATAATAGTAATGAGGAATACAAGTATAATTGCTTGTATTCCACTACTTGATGACAACAGATCCAAAAAATAAAAACTAATCATTATCTTTTGTACAATTGTAATATTTACCATCCACCGGGTAGCAGATAAGCTTTGCTTCAGCCCTCCGAGCTTTCTCTCTGTTGGCAATAGCCTCAGGAGAGTAACTATATGCGATTATCGCACCTAATACTATCAATGAGACTAAGGCTATTTTAGCGTTGTTTTCATTTAATTTGTCTAGGTCGCGGTCACTGTGATTGTTTCTAGCCAAAGCCATGAAATCCACCTCGGCATAAATGGAGCCCTTGACTGGATTGATCGCTAGTTCAAATGGACCTGCCTTGCTCAAGATGTCTAAGTCAATTGACTCATGAGAGCCAGACAAAAACACTGACAGCACTTCATCTTCAATGTCCTCGATATCAGATAACGAGATATTTAAACCCTCGATATCATCGTAAGCAAACGACTGTTGTGATATAAAAAAGATCAAAAAAAACAGTAACCATCTCATAGAACATCTCATGAAAAAAACTAAATAAGCAAAAGTATTAACGATGCCAAAACCACAACTTGCCATGCTGAGCCATTATCTCAACTCATGACTATGACGATTATCTTCATAACCATGATAATAATTATGATAATCACTTCGAAATGTTACAGAAGGCAAGGGAGCAAGACCAGCGTTTTGTGCATGTGAAGCACTGATGCTGGAAAATGCGTTGTCAGTAAGGGCGTTAATCTCGGCTTTAGCCTTGTCAAAGCTACTGAGGTGCTCATGGTTATTTGGCTGCTTTACCAAGGCGAAGTAGGCAGCCATAAAAGTCTGAAACTTGTCATATATCTCATCCTCGTTGTCCATTTCACCGAGAATTTCTAGGTTAGTGTTGCTTGTGATATATGGATTGATTTTAATAATTTTTTTGCTGACATCAAAAATGATTAACAGAATCGGCTCAGATGAATGAGTCGCTATTTCCTGTTCTCTTGCCCTAAGGGAATGAGAGAGGGCTTCTTCGACAAAGTAAAAAAACTGGTCATAAGGCATATAAGGATCTAATAGGTTGTCGAATCTGTCACGATAGGTGTACATATGAATACCAGGTAAAATAATATCGGAAGGCTGATTGTTAATATTAATCAATTCTATGAGTTGAACGTCCATGAACTCATATAGTGGGTTTGTTACAGCTTTTTCAAGCATCTGCCACTCAATCTCTTTATGACGAACCTCCATCATCATCCACTCGTTTGAATATCCGCGGGTGCTAATAGTTAGACTGCCGAAGAGTAAAACAGCATAGAGATAATACGGTATGATTTTTGGGTTAATGTATTTCAATGTCATCATGGGAATATCCTTATTTGGGTTATTCAAGTTATAAATGCCACAGGGCAAGGTATATGCTACTTACGCAGCAACTAGGCGAATATGGTACCTGATAATTGATAAATAGTCAATTAAAATTTAATTTTAGTGAACTACAAAACATGAAGACTATATGTTTTGGTGACGTGTCGGTGAATTTTATGAGGTCATTTTATGATATGATATGGTCAGAAAACGGACCAGTTTTTGACGTTAAGTTGAGATGTATTTTATGGCTATTATAGGTGAGAAAGTTTAACATGAATAATCGGAAAGGAGTGGAGAACAGGGTGAGTCGTCGTGATGAGATACCAGTGAAAAATGTTACCGAAGCTAGTGAGCAAGAGAGTGACAGTGAAAGCACGGATAACCTGAGGGCAAAGCAAGAAGAGACTGCTGACATAGGAACTAAGACACAGGCTGAGACGGAGTCATCATCATCAGGATCCCACAGCAGAGAATTAAGCGATGACACAGTGCGTGAGTGTAGCGAGAAGATCCAAAAGGTTTTTACCGCGATAGATCAGGGTCTTGTTGGTCAGAAAAAAGTAGCTGAACGGTTGTTTATGGCCTTACTTGCTCGAGGTCACGTACTACTTGAAGGATTACCAGGTTTAGCTAAAACCACTGCTATTAAGATTTTAGGTACCTTATGTCATCTTGATTTTAATCGGATCCAATTTACTCCTGATTTGTTACCAGCTGATATTACTGGTACTGAGATATTTATTCATGAAACAAGTGAGTTTCGTATTAAAAAAGGCCCGGTGTTTTGTCATTTGCTGTTAGCCGATGAGATTAATCGTGCTCCTTCAAAAGTCCAAGCTGCTTTACTTGAAGTGATGCAAGAAAAACAGGTCACAATATCCGGCCAAGAGTTTAAGTTAGACTCGCCGTTTTTAGTGCTAGCGACCCAAAACCCCATTGACCAAGAAGGAACTTACACACTGCCTGAAGCCCAGCTTGATCGTTTTTTGTTTAAACTTAATATGACTTATGGCACGTTAGATGATGAAGTTAATATTATGAAAAGAGTGGCTCAGGGTATTTGGCAAAATATTAAGCCTGTGATCGAGCGCCAAGAGATTGAAGAGTTGTCATCAGTGGCGACAGAGATATTTGTGAGTGACGATATTCGTCGTTACATTGCTTCCCTTGTTTTTGCGACACGCTTTCCTGAAAATTTTGCGTTGGCTGAACTCAAACCTTGGATTTTGTGTGGTGCTTCACCTAGGGCCTCTATTGCTCTTGAGCAAACAGCTAAAATTCAAGCTTTATTTATGGGGAGATCTTTTGTGACTCCTTCAGATGTGAAAGAGATGGCCTATGACGTGCTGAATCATCGCATTGTTTTATCCTTTGAAGCTGAAGCAGAGGAAATGACTGTGGCGGATATTACTTCAAAAATACTTGCCACTGTGCCAGTGCCTTAGTTCGTTCAAGTTTGAGGGTATGATCAACTCATTATGATTTCTCCTGAGTTAAGAAAAAAAATCAAACGACTGACCTTATGGTCCCAGCGTAAACTTGATTCTCAGCTTCACGGAGCTTACCAATCAAAGATTGGTGGTTCTGGTCTTGAATTTGATGAGTTTCGATCTTACGTGTATGGCGATGATCTCAAACATATTGACTGGAAAGTGACCGCTAGATCACAACGACCTTATATTCGTAAATTTAAAGAAGAACGAGATCGCTCTGTGGTGTTGATGGTCGATGTGAGTGGGTCGATGTATTTTGGCTCAGAAAAGGGGGCAGAGAAAATTACGAAAG
>JAPOQT010000218.1 GCA_026710525.1 Pseudomonadota bacterium | reverse complement strand
GAAGATATTTGGCTAGCATTAAAACCCTGGTTATCTAATGGCCATGCCGTGTTTGTCGTATGGTGTCCGTCTAACCCATCGGGTGGTTGGTTACAGGACGTGGTCACTGGTCACTGGTCACCACCGCATGATCCACGATTAGCTCAGGATATAGCGAGTGAAATTATCTCATCTTTTCAGCGCCATAATATTATTTCATCCCTTGGTTTTGTTCTTGGTGCCACCCAAATTAACTCCCTATCTCAGGAGTGTGTGCAGGTGATTCAAAATCTGCCGCTCTTGATTCCCGGAGTGGGAGCCCAAGGTGGAGAGTCAAGTGGTTTTCGATATTTTAGAGAGCAACCATGGCAACTGTGGCCAGTCTCGAGAGGATTGTTCACGAGGAACTTTCATCATCAGGGTGGTGAGTCCTTTAGTCTGAATGAGTTACTCAGTGATAATATCGCTTATTATCATCACAAACTAAGTTAACATGTTAACATTTAGGGTGTGGAGCGAAGTTGTGATTAGTCAAATGCCAAAAATTTTATCCTATAGAGAGGGGTGCTCGATAGACGACACCCTTTTTTGGTTCGACGGTCCTTCTTATAGCCATGATATTTCATTTTTATCAACTTTTCCGACGAAAAAACTCCCGGTGTGGGGAGTGAAATTTATCATGAGTGAAGAGCTGTCACGTTTAGTGACCTTGTCATCAAAAAAAATGGCGCGGATCACGCCGATGGTGTGTCAGTATCTTCATCCTTTTTCCATTGGTTCGTATCAGATTGAATTTTTGCCGGCTGGGAATATACTCGGAGCTTCGTCGATTTATATTGATTCGGGTCAGTGGTCCCTCCTCTATGCTTCTGCCCCCATGCCTGCGAGTGACACCTTCACTGCGGAAACCGTTCTTCGCAAAAGCGATATCCTTGTGTTAACCACCCCGTCACCAGATCTCACCTTTAACTATCCAAGTAAACAACAAACGTTAGGGAGTATTAGGGAGTACATAGAAGATTTTCATCATCAGCATGAATTTTATCCCATTATTGTTACGGAATCCCTGGGATGTGCCCAAGAAATGATCTCTGATTTTGACGCCCATAATATTCGGGTGAGTGTGACTCGCCAGATGTATAATTTCTCTAAGTTATATCAGGAATATGGTATTCCTTTAGGAAATTCATGGACCCGATATTATCGTAAGTATTTTCGCGATAAGGTTTTGATTATGTCACGTGAGAATCTTGCTCGGCTGAAACTCACTCAATCTTTCCGTCGCTCTACGGTTTATGTGACTGGGCGATTAGCTTCGTATTTTTACTATCAAGATCACGGTAAGTTTGATAAGTATTTTTTCTTAAATCAAGAAAGTACTTTGGCTGATCTAAGGGCTACTATTCGGGAAGTAGAGCCGAAGCAAGTGGTTTTGGTGGGGTCCCAAATAAAACAGTACCGAGAGCACTTACAGCCTGTAGTCGAGGATATGGAGATTGAGATGGTAGCATCTTATCCAAACCGGCAACCAACTCTCTATGACCTGAGTCACCATCAGCCTTAGGCCCGTTAGGTGGCAACCCAGTGACGCGGTCAAATGCTCACTTAGATAGCAGCTACTAAAGCCTTTATCGAAGTAGGTACACTTTTATCAAAAGTCTATTAGTGAATATCCTTTTACAGCTGACCAGGAATAGCTGAAAGCAATAACGAAAACCGGGATTGGTAGCGATTTCAATTTGCCCATTTCCATTAACCGCCGTCATGGCTTATCGCTTTGTTTCCTCAACATAAACAAATATTCATGAGCACTCCCTGCCTGAAGAGGGTGTCTGGTTGCAGGATATTGAACAAATTGTTACGCTCATATCATTTTCTTCTTTTATGTGACTTCTGAGTTTGCCCTTTCAAAAATCCTGTTTCAGCCCTTAAAACCTCTATATACACACATGGCATTTTCACGCCGAAGGTTCTTACCTACAGCAGTACTTGTTAACACTCACCCACTTACGAGCACCTACGGGTAGCCTGTGGATGCTTTGTTTCATCGCAACTTTCTCAATATCGAAGTCAAAATTTTGTCATGAAATCTTACCCAGATCCGAGAAGTTCTGTGGTATCTTGAAATAAAGCTTTTTCAATGATACAATAACTTAGTTCTTTTTTGCCTGCACAGCATCTCTGATCTTTAACAGAGCCATTTTTCACTACTTTCTAGAGCTTGAATATGATTTCACACACCAAAAATTTTCGCAATAATCTTAAAACACATCTCAAAAAATATCAGAAAATATTAACTATTGCCCTTAAAAATGACCATAATGAGGCTAATACTGTCACCATTGTTAAAGATATCTTTGCTGACATTGGTGGTTACGATAAGTATTCAGAAATTACCTCTGAATACGAGATAAAAAACAAATACTGCGACATAGCGGTGAAATTAAACGATACCCTGAATTTTCTGATTGAGGTTAAAGCCATCGGTAACTCCTTGAAAAAGAGTCATATGGAACAAGCCAGAAACTATGCTGCCAATGAAGGGTGTGAGTGGGTTGTGCTTACCAATGGTATAGATTGGCGGGTCTATCACCTCGATTTTGGCAAAGCTATTGCAGATGAGCTCGTCTTACAATTTAATATGCTCGAGTTTTCCATAGATCGCGAAGATGATGTTAATAAGATTTTTGCTAGTTCAAAATCGGGCATAGAAAAAAAATCTCTTCATGTAGCCTATCAAAACAGCCTTCTTGTTAATAAACATATGATCAGTGCTCTTCTTGTTACCGAGCCTGTGCTAAAGCATCTAAAAAAATGGCTTGGAGACTTGAAAAAATTAAACACTGGTCCAAAGCAAAAACACTCTATTTCTCATGAATTAATTCAAAGAATCATAGAAAGAGAGGTGATTAAAGAAGCTATCAAAGATACTTCCGAGTTCGCAACGGCAAAGAAAAGATGGTCTTCACTCCATAAGAAAAAACAAAAATAAATACCCACTCTTAATGATAGTTTTTACATACTCCCAGCTATTCTTAGGAGTAAGGTATAGAATTGCCTGAAATTGTTATGGCAAAGACCTGCCAAGCAGGAGATTAGCCCTCTTGATATTACCGCAATCAAACCTTTATGCTCGCGGAAGGAGTTCTTAGTTCCGAGGAGCTTTTTTCTCAAATCTATACCCACAGTGATCCCAAGTATGAGCCATCTTCAGGAGGACGTTAAGTGAACTGTTATTACGCTAGTCGTTTTTATGATGCCGGACAGGAAAGATCAAACGCAAATGATCAATGTGGCCGCCGATGTTTCCTGGACTTCCGGTCAAATTCCTTGAGGATATGGGGATTGAGATGGTAGCATCGTATCCACGCCGGTAACCAGCTCTCTATGACCTGAGTCACTATCAGCCTTGGGCTCTTTGGGTGACCACACTGTGGTCAGTCACATTCTTTTGTTGTTCGTCTTGTTTTTCGCTGTCATGAGTTTTTTGATCAGTTGATGACACATCTTCATCAACTTTTCTGCGACGAATCGATTTCCCTTGTTCGTCGACGAGGGCACCATGCTTCTTCTCCAGAGCATCGGCCATTTTATTTAACTCTTTGACGAGGGATTTGAGCTCATCGCGCTTACGAATTTGAATACGATCGTAATATTTACCGTTACCAATGCTGCGGGCAAATCGTTCTATTGAGACGAGTGGCCCGTGATAACAATGAGTGACTCGGAAAGTAACAGCAAGGAGAGATAAAATAAAAATAGCAAAAAGTCCGACTAATTTTTGTAGATTTGAATAAAAAACATTATTAGTGATGGTTTCCCACTGGGTTTCTGGATCTGTGATTTCAAATATTTCTATTACATGTTGGTATTGTTCAAGAAAAGAGCTAAAAAAGAGCCAGCCGGCAGCGAGGAGAAACAAGACGGTGAGGGCAATCACATAGAGGCCTAGCTTGATTTGAGTAAAAGGCTCAATCACCAAGGTCTTAATAGATCTTGACTGTCGTTTTTTGTTGTGACTTGATTCAGTTGCTGAATGTTCGTCGGTGGTTGGTTCAGATCGACTGGTCATCATTTACTCTCCCATATTGTTTTAATGGCATTAATTGCCGGCTTCAAGATATTATTTGTTATCTTGTTCCTCGCTTAGCTAATCTCTTTTTCGATACTTCATGGTAAATCTTTAATATAATGATGAACTCCCTGGTATCATTGGTGACTTACCCATGTAACGTATGCCAGTGACATTGGGTGAGTAGTGGGGGTATAATCATCAAGGGTGATAATGATAGATAAGCAGCTATGATAATCATTAACACTTGCTAGGGAGTTTATGAGTTGAGCAGAAAGAGACAAAACGGCCAGTTTTACACGAAAGAGAATCCATTTCAGCATCAAGCGTTTTACACGTGGGCTCAATTATCTGATTTACCTAATACTTTGGTGCTTGAACCTTTTGCTGGGGCCAATGGATTAATTGATCACTTGGTCGGCATGGATTTGTGTGGCGATGCGATGTCTTATGATATTGCTCCTGGTCATCATCAGGTTCAACAGAGAGACACTCTCAGGGATTTTCCTAAGGGTTTTAGCGTGTGTGTCACGAATCCGCCCTGGTTGGCTCGTAACAGTGCTACGGTAAGGGGTCTTGATTTCCCGGGATGTCGTTATCATGACCTGTACCAGTATGCCCTTGAGCAATGCCTTAAACATTGCGAGTGGGTGGCGGCTTTGCTACCTGAATCATTTATTCGTTCTGGCCTATTTCGAGAGCGACTCACTGATTTTATTTCCCTGACAAGTAACCTATTTACTGATACGAAGCATCCGGTGGGGCTAGCTTTGTTTCAACCTATTCCTGTTAAGGATGTTAATGTGTGGTCAGGAGTAGAGCGGGTGGGTTTGTTAAGTGAGATTGAGTTTCTGAGACCCAAGCCGAAGTTAGATGGTCCGAAAATTCAGTTCAACATGTCTCGTGGTAATGTTGGTTTAATAGCCCTTGATAATACGAGAGAAGCATCTATTAGGTTTTGTGATGTGGCAGAATTGGCTGAATACGAAGTGAAAAAAACAGGTAGACATATTACGAAGTTAGCGGTAGCAGGAGATATTGATATATTGGTTTGGAACGAGTATATTAACAGGTTTCGTCACCAGACGAAAGACGTCTTGATGACGTGTTATAAGGGAATGAGAAAAGATGGTAAGTACCGCCGACGCTTAGATTGGGATCTTGCAAGAGGAATCGTCCACCATGTCTCCTAAATAACCATAATCAAGTCAGAAAGAAGCATATCACTATACTATTAGGTAGTGTGTTAGTTAGTAAAATTATGACATTATCTCATGTGATTCAGCATATTATGATGAAAAATGGTTGATCATAAGAGAAGGTGAGGCTTTTATGGCGGAGTAAAAAATAATCATGAGATGGCTTGATATCATTGGGTGAAGCTGTTAAGTAGATGGTGGCGTCATTAGCTGAGGTGCAGCTTTTGATCCCACTGTTCATATTTCTTACTTGTATTGAATTGAGTCAGTCTATATAACGTTAATTCTTGTTGCCTTCCTTGTTCTTATGGCGCCGGTCACGAGGGTGGGTATTAGGGTTGCTCATGAGTAAGAGCCCGGCAAGGGTGAGGCTTTAACATTGACAGATTATGGCAGTAAAAGTCATAAATATATATCGTAATAGTCAAAATTGTAGTAGAATAACCATAGATTAAGAGGTGATGATTGCACGGATCAAGACACAAAAGAAAGCATCCTAAGGGACGTCGTAAAAAAGGACAAAAAAAAAGAAAAATGATGAGGAAGCGTCGTAAACTGAGAACTCGTGGCAAATAAAAGTGTCAGTATCCTTTCTCGTGTGATCACTCTCACAAGAAGGATAACTAGCAGTGTGATAGTTGTAACCTAAGATCTTTAATAGTTTGTGAAGGAATGCCGTGATTGAATTTGTATATAAGCTCAAGGATATTCTTCCTGAATGGCCAAATGACTCAAAATTATCTCTGGAAGAAATTTCTAGTGCTACTGAGACATCGGTGCCTCATTTAATCCAGTATTTAGGTGATGGCCTCAAGAAAAATATTGATGTCACAGATAAAATTTCTCATGAAGATGCTAAATCAGCGTTAACTCAGCTATGTATTGATCTTCGTTCTGAGCTTGAAGAGCGAAGTAAGCAATTAGCTGACAAGCAGGCTCGCACGATTCGTGCTTACCATAAAATGATGACCAAAGTTAGGATTCAGCTACAAACTCAGAGGTGGCGAACAGTGTTTCGGACCTTAAGTTATTTTGCTGGTGAGAATCGAGATAATTTGCCTGATGAATACCTAACCACCCTTTGTTCTGATATTGTTCGTATTGGCATCAAAGCAGGTGAGAACTTTCAAGAGCTTGGTCGTTGGTTAGAGATGGCGGTGGCTGTATCCCTGCATCGCAGCACGAAAGAAGGTGTGGAAGAGGCCCTTGATTTAATTGATGCCTATTCAGAAGATTTTTTTAACGAACCATCAGGCAAAGGCGCTCTTCTCCTGGGTAATTTGCTCTCGGCTATTGAAGAGAGGGCTGCTCGCTTTGGACTTTGGGAAGATTATCAATCGTTAATTAATCAACTGTATCCCTCAAAGTCATGATGTTTTATTCGGCTGTGTATGCTAAAAAGAGTTAACTCAAATAACCTTTTTGCCTTAAGAGCTCGTCTGAAAGCAGTCATTAGAGAATTTTTTTGTCATTATACCGAAGTTGATACCCCGGTGATCGTACGTTGTCCTGGGGTTGAGCGTTATATGCGTTATTTTGCCACTTCCTGGGACGACGGTGGCCGGAAGTATCCTTTATGGCTCAGATCATCTCCTGAGCTGCATATGAAACGACTCATTGCCCGAGGATACAGTCATATATATCAGATGGGGCCATGTTTTCGTAATAGTGGTGAACACCTAGAATGGCATCATCCTGAATTTTGGATGCTTGAGTGGTATCAGCACCCCAGTTCATTTAAGGATATGATTGAGACCATTGAGTCGTTGTTAACTCACTGTTTTTCTCAAATGTCTCAGGACAAACATATTCATATTGAACGACTGTCTGTGTATCAGTGTTTTTCAGATTTTTTAGGGGTGACTCTTATGGATCATGATCCTGAATTACCCCAGCAACTCGCTCATGCAGGGGTGGGATCGATTACCGAAAATGATGATTTTGAAAGTGCTTACTTCAAGGCGCTCCTTGAAGTAATTGAGCCTAAAATTGAGGAGGTTAGTGATGTCGTGATTCTGTATGACTATCCGCCTTCACAAGGGGTATTAGCTCAGTTAGGGGCGCCAGGAATTACCACGACTGATCAGAATAAGACCGAGCAAAAAAGAGCCAAAAGAGCTGAAGCATATGTGCGAGGTCTTGAGATTGCTAACGGTTGTCTTGAACTTTGGCAAACATCAGCTCATACAAAACACGAAAACATCATTAACCAAGCAAGGCAAAAAGAAGGCATTGAATGTCCGGCATTTGATCGACACTTTTTACAGGCAACCGATCATTTCCCGGATAATCTATCAGGGGTTGCTTGTGGGTTCGATCGTCTCCTCGGTGTGATCACAAATCAATGCTTAGATTCAGTGATTCCATTTCGTGACGACACAATTTACCCCCCATCCTAGTATGTGATAGGTTGGCAAGTTAAGAGATTTTTCAATTTAAACTAAACTCACCCGGCAAATATTCCGATTGGATGTTGGCTTAATTTTGCGAGTGCTAGGCTACTGGGAATTTAAGTCCCTTTGAGGTAAATATCGATTGTGATTTATAACAGGATTTCTCATATTAATGATCACACCCTGTCAAGAAAAATTCTTTTCCCATCACCTTATTATTAGGGTGGTTATTTTATTGACATTGTCCAGCTTTGCTGTGATGGCTGTCGGTTGCAAATCGTATCATAAAAATACGGTCCGTGAGCAGGAAGGAACGGTGAAAGCTGTTAAGGATCGTAAGTTAATCTTTTTACTCACGCCCCATAAGGACTGGACCGAGGCAAAAGAAATCTATGAATTTACGGTTTGTCGTTTGCGACAGAAGGCATCAATCTCCGAGACAGAACGTCGGCGTCGAGCTCGTCATGGTATAAGATCTTTTATTAAGAGTCCACCTAATCCACTTAAGGCGCAGATTGAGGAGCTCAAAAAACTGCAAGAAGAATTTCAGTCTGAGTTCACGACCCAGCCATCATCAAAGTTACCCAATTCTCCTCGATCTCATATGCGAGCATTTCAGGAGCAAGATGAAGAATATTTTGATCCATTTGCTGAGATGATTCAAACTCTAGAAGCGCACAAAAATGTTTATCCCGTTAACAGTGCCGATGCTTTGATCGCTGAAAATTATGAAATTGTTCCTGAAACTTGCACACCAGCATTTAGAGGGATTAATAATCAGTCAACGAGCTTAGTTAAAGATGAGGTGGATGATCAAAAAATTAATATGGCTGCTGTTCATTTAAGTAATGAAGAATTTCATCAAGAGCGAATGAGTGGTCGGTATTACTTGGCTGCTTTTGGGATTGGCGCCGCCTTTTCAGCTTGGAATGATAAAGTTCTCGGTGCAGTACGGAATATTATTCCAACGAACTTCCATCAGATTCCTATCGGTGTGCCTATCCTAAAAAGACTTCAGCAAGTGCCATATTTAGGCAAAATTATTCCCTTAAATATTGGGGTGCCATCGACAGCAAGTTTGGCGGTGGGAGCTACTTTCATTGGTCAGAATGAGCCCTTTGATATTTTTCTTAATACAGCTTTTGATCAAGATAATTACATGTTAGTGAGACCTGATTTATCCGATGCTCATGGTGAAGTGGCTCAAATAGCAGCTGTTTCAGGATCGGTGGCTGCTGGTGCTGTTACCGGGCATTTAGTGGTGTCGAAGACAGCCCAATTAGCTGGGAAAATAAGCTCAAGGCTCGGTGCTTCTTGGATGACAGTGGCTGCTGGACTCGCCGTACCTTTTATGAGTACTATGGTGACCAACAATATTAGCAATCCTGCTCAAGAGGCCCTAGGCAACTATCAATCAATTTTAGAACTCATGACGATGCCATCGGAAGATTCGACTCAGGATCACCTGCAAGCGAGCCCAACAATGAAGAGCTCTATTGCTAAGATTATCCCCATGTTAGGCAAAACATTTGTTATTGCTGGTTGGGCTTGTACTGATCGCATGAATCAGTACTGTTTGCCTGATGACAATTTTCCAGGATATAACTGTGAGAGATTATTTCCTGAAGGTATGGAGCCACCATGTTATGATCAAAGATTGTTTAAAGACGTGGGAGGAGAGTAGATAGAACTTGTGGGCACTCTCTATACCTTATGATCTTGCCAAAAGTGCACAAGCAGTATGTTCAATATATTTTGTCAAAGGAGAAACATAATGAAATGGATATTGGCACAGTTACTCGGTTATTTACCAGCCACCTGTTTTTGTATGATGGTACTCACCCTGAGTACTATCACCGTATCTTGTCGTAGTATCAATCGGCAAAGTAGCAACGCAAAAATGTCTTCGGCTGTGAAGGAGTTTGATAGAAACAGTATTCCTGAACCCATTGCCAAAGACTGTTATTTTAAAAAGAACGAAGTCGAGATACCAAGGTTTTGTCATGCAACATATAGTAGTCAAAGATACCGAAGTTGTGTTGAAGGGCATCAACCAAACTCGGTAATATTACTCTCGTGTCGTGATGGCAGTCACCCAGGCGTTGACTTGGCGAGTACCTCCCTCAGATTTGCCCAAATTGCTCGCAGCGACTTCTCCGAAGCTGATATTACTCAAACCGATTTTTTAGCTTCCCATGGCGATTGGTCTAAGTTTCATAAAGTCCAAGGCAATCAATCGGTGTTTTCTTTTGCTGTTATGATTGGCAGTGAATTTCATGACGCTTCTTTAAGATATGCTGAATTTGTTGATACAACGTTACTACAGGCACAATTTGATCGTGCTGACCTCACGGGTGCTCTTTTTCATTCAGCTAACCTTCGGAAAGCAACATTCAATAATAGTCAGCTTAAGGGAGCAAGTTTTGTGTTAGCCGATTTACAAGACGCATCTTTTGTTGGCGCGAATCTTCTCGGTGCAGATTTTAATAATGCTGATCTTGACGGTACTGATTTTACCGGCGCCCTCCACCTTGATAAGACTTTAGGCTTACCAGAAGAGGTGCGTCAAAAGTTCTCTCAGTAGCTCCAGAGAAACCAGGTAAAACAGTCCCACAGAAATATGTCAGAGATGGGAGTGTGGATTGACACGAATAAAATAAGATATAATACTTTTTGGTTACTAGGTTACGGTTTTTATTTAAGTAAAAGCTATATGTTATGAATGATCTTCAGCGATGGTTAACCCTTGCTATTAAACTCTTCTGTGCTGGAGGTTGTTTGT
>JAPOQT010000217.1 GCA_026710525.1 Pseudomonadota bacterium | reverse complement strand
TGAGGAGTTGTTAGATAGTGGTGATTTTCAGGAGGTAGCCGACGGTGCTGCTTGTACGGAGCAGGCCAGTAAATCTGGTAATGTGGCGGCACTCTCTTTGTGTGGTTTAGGGACTTTTCTCGCAGCGAAAAAGAAATTAAAACTCTTGCAACAACTTTCCCCGGGGAAGCTTCAAGTAAAATTCGAGAAATGGCGGAATATGTTTAACAGTGGTTTTGGTTTTGAAGGCATGTCTGGCTTAGTTAACAATTATCTTGGCCCCGCCAAGGGATCACCCATTGGTTTTGGTATTAACATCATGAATGCTTTTCAAGATCTGGCAGCAACTCATGTGACGTTACCATGTGAAGACAGACAAAAGGGTCATGTCTTTTTGAATAAAGCTTTTCTCCTTTTTCTTCCTCCCCACAGACAGTCCGTGTGCACCGTATTTGAGAAAATTAAACAGAGGCGTATCGAGTTAGGTCTTGAAGAGCCAACAGTCGATATATGTGAAGAAATTCATCAGGAAAAAACAGCTTTAGAAACAGACTAATCAAAGAGGATCATGATCAGTGATTATTAAGCTCAGATATTTTGTCTGTCATATGACTTTGATGATATGGTTATCATCGTGCTTTGGCCCATCATCACCATTATTCAATCGAGGTAAAAATACGGATAACAGTTTAGATGTTGGGCAAACATCATCTGAGCTGACAGACGAAGTGCGAGAACTTTTTTTCCCAAAAGATCCTGTGTTACCCGCTGAGCTCAAAAGTGAGGCCTTTAAAGTCATAGCGCCGCAAATTAGTTGGCAGCGTATCGATCGCGACCGTGAGTATCCTGTGATTGATTATATGATGCCAAAAAAAGCAGATTATATTGAGATCCTTCGCTGTCAAGCAAGTCTTGAGTTATTAGATGTATCGGGCATAACAATTAGGGAAGTCCTAGTACTCCCGTCTAGAAAAGCTACTCAATCGATGATCGTCTCTTCACTCTGGCGCCAAGCTTTAGATTCAAGAAATTGTGTGAGTGTGGGATTTAAGTTTTCAGCTCATAGTGTGTTCACCGACACAACAGCGACATCAGGTAGTTATTATTATTTAGCTCGGGCCTGTGTTCGTTTGGCCAAGATACCGTTAGCAGAACGTATTAAAATTGGCGCTAACACCTGCTCGCCTTTTGTGGCGCAAACCGACTCTTTTGAATACCTTAATCAATTTGAGAGCAAAGAACTTCAGAAGTTCTCTCAATTGAGAGATCTTGGTTTTGAAATACAACGTTCTTTGATCGATATCGAGAAAGACGGAGTAAAAACAGTGGATGCCCTTGAGCAATGCGATGTGGCGGATGCTGATCGTCAAAAAAGAGTTCGTAAAAAACAAGCATTAAACGTCTTAATAGGATCTGTTGGCGGCGTTATCGCGAGCGCATCTTTATCAGGAGCTTCAACTCTCACCGATCCTAACAGTATATGGGATCGAGCAGGAAACTTAGGAACTCGGATGGCAGAAGCTGATTATTTATCGAAGGGTTTTATTGGGATACTAAACGACTTCACCACGAGTGTGGATGATTTTCCGAAATCTTGTTATAAAGCAGACACATTATTTCGTCAACTGCCCTATAAAGTAGATAATATTATTGAAGATATTAATGATTACATGGCAATCGTTAGATCATAATGGATCGATGTTAGTAGGAGTGTTGATCAGATGAAAACTGTCTATTTGATATTGATTTTTTTAGTGATTCATGGCTGTTATCCCAAGCCTGTTACGATGCCTTTTATTGATAAAGATAAAGATGATAACGATGTGACGAGTGAGCTGAGTAGTGATGATCTTGATGAAGAAGCACCATCTCTCAACAAACTTGATCCTGAAAACGCAAAGATCACCATTGACTCGTTGCAATTAGCACCGATCGATGATGATCAAGATGCTGAAAAAATTCATTTTCCTCTCCTTAGGGTTACCTTTGAGGGAGCTAACTTTGTTAAGGTCTTGCGATGTAAGGTGGCAAAGAAACGGTTTTTTGTATCAGCACTCCATGGTAATAAAAAATTCACATTTAATGAATTCCAGCAAGCACTTGATTCTGATTCTAGTAGTTTCCGTCCTGCCCAGTACAAATATTTTTGGAATTCTGCCAATAAGTCTGCCAAGAGTGGCTGTGAGTACCTTGGCACCCATGTGGTAAGAGAGAGGATTTTTGATTTTGCGGCGCCTTCTGGTGATTGGTATTACTTGATAAATCCTTGTGTCTCAACATTCTTTTCGAGCACTGGTAAAGAAGAATGCTCAAATCGTTTGGTCCAGTCACCAGAGATGATGGATTATGTTCCAGAAGCCGAAACAAAAAATATCGAACTCGCTGACGACATCTCCAAGCTTGAGGGGGAGGCCTATGTGATTGCAGAAAAAATCATCGGCCTTGCCTTTGACATTTCAGCAGCGCAAAAATACTGCGAAGAAGGTGCTGCTATTGATGCTCATAATGCCTCGGTGGATCAAGGTTGGGCTAAAATTATTGGTGCTGGTATTGGGGTGATTGTTGGCATGGTAATGGCGCCATTTGTGGGCCCTAGTGCCATTCGTCATGGATTAAAGTTTGGTATGGAAATGTTTAGTGATGGTAAAGTTCCAGCACAGCGTTATTATGAGAGATTAAAATGTGATGAGGCTAACAAAAAACTTGCTCATTTTGTTGATGCAGAAAAAGAGTTGCAGGAAACGAGACAAGAAGTGTTTGAGTTAAGACAGGATATGGCAACGCATGACGCTCGGATGAACATGAGTCAAGAGATCATTAACTCTTACACAGGAGTGATGAGTGATAACTAGTGGGTGGTGAGAGCGAGTAATCCAGGGAGTTTTTTTTGCCCTAAAAAGTCAAGCATGGCACCACCACCAGTCGAAAGATGGGTCATACTTTTTCTTAAGCCATATCGACTGATCAGGGCGAGTGAGTCGCCGCCGCCGACAATACTTGTGCCAGGATTAGAGGCAATGGCTTCGGCAATGGTTTTTGAGCCTAGACCGCAGTTCGGCCACTCATAAACTCCTACTGGCCCATTCCAAAGAATTGTGGCTTTTTCAGCTAACACGTTCGTAAAGTACTCTCTGGTTTTAGGGCCAATATCAAGTGCCCACATGTCCGGTGGAATATTTTGCGATTCACTTTCTGAGGTGTTAGCTTGTTCGTCGCAACTCTCAGCCAACATATGATCAAGTGGCAGATGAATTTTTACTGGATAATCAGCGCTATTTCTTAGAATCATGCGCGCTAATTCACATTCTTTGTTACTGAAATGGTGGGCACCGGTTGAATAGCCTAAAGTCTTTAAAAAAGGGATAGCCATAGCCCCGCCAATAATGGCGTGATGGGCATGTGGTAAGAGGCTTAATAATGCATCGAGCTTACCGGCGATTTTAGAGCCACCCATGACAATAAACAGTGGTGATGGTGGTGAACGAAAAAGGCTCGTTAGTGTTTGGTACTCACGATTGACTTGGTATCCAGCATAACACTTATCGTAACCCAGCCATTGAGGCAGACCGTAAACAGAAGCATGTTTCCGGTGTGAAACACCAAAAGCATCAAAAACGTAATAATCAATACCACGACCCAATTGTTGGCAAAATGCTGGAACGGGAGCAGAAGAGGTTTCTTCTGGATGAAATCGTAAATTTTCTAATAATACAAGCTGAGCTGATGAGTTTTGATCGAATAAATCTGTGGCTGGCATTCTTTGGTGTTCGGAGAAAAAATAGACCTCTTTTTTAATCATATGGGTGAGTGCATTACCAACTGGTTCCAAAGAAAAATCAGAATTGACTTGGCCTTGAGGTCGACCGAGATGAGAGGCTATGACAACCCGAGCTTGACCTGAGATTAAGAATTCTAGGGTTGGTAAACATGTCTCTAAGCGAGTGAGATCAAGGATATTGGTTCCTTGTAAGGGAACGTTAAGATCTAGGCGGAGAAAAACATTTTTGTTTTTAACATCTAACTGATCTAACATTTTGAGTGCTGGCAAGCGCACAGGGACCACCATGGTGATAAAATAAGTTATGTTTATTCTCTTGGTTCTTGCTTAAGGGCGCTAACAAAGCAAGGTTAAGACTCATTTATGGTGCACAACGATCACCAATATGGATAGCTGTTTGCGAGTGGGTGATATAAGCTGTGGCAGTGTTATTAGATGATCCGACGATAACAGCTGCCCCAGCTTTCTTGAAGATATTCGTATCAGCCAAACTCTCAATTTGTTTTCTATCTTGATAAAAATTCACACTTTGCCCTTGTTGTAACGACGGGTTATTCAGCACAACAAAATGAGTTGTATGGCCAAATTTTTGAGATCCATCGCCAAAGCTCACAACAGTGGCATCAATGGGAGATGCGTTCACATTTCCCATGGTAGGCACATTGATCATCTTGGATTTTCTAGCGACTACTAAATCGCCTCGTTTAATAACACCATTCAGTCGTTCAACAGAGTACACAGATGTACTAGAGACGCGATGTTGCAAAAATTTGATAATGTTACTGCCACTGCGGTAAAAGTTTTCTCTTGCTTTTCTAGCGAGATCATCATGGGTTTCTTTAATCACAATGTCAGCAATATTACGATACATAAATCCCAGGAATTTGCCTGTTAACGGGTCTCTGATTTTATGAGAGAAACGAACTACGGAGTGCTTGCTACCCACCGCTATACTGGTGGCAGAAACAAGAGATCCTGTATGGTGAATTGAGTAACCATCGAGGAAACTACCGATAATCGTGGCTGTCGGTTTAATCCAAGAGTCTTCGACAAATAGAGGAATATAGATGTTTTGTTGAACTCTCGCGGTGCTCGATTGATTCACAGGAAAATTGGGTAGTGAATTCCAGATACTTCGATCTAACATCTCAGGAAACATGGATTTAGGAGGATCCGGGATGCCATCACCGTCATCATCGTAAGCCAGTGGTGCTTTCACCAGGTCTTCAGGGGTAAAGTCTTCAGTGATACTTACTGGTTCAAGGGACTCTTCATGTTGGATTTCGAGAAACGGAGGGAGAAAGTCATCACCCGGATAGAAACGTAAGATCATACCAGGCCATACGTAGTGAGGATTTTTAATTTCAGGATTTAATGACCATAGTTTAGGCCAATATTCAGGTTCATCAAGGAACTGGTCGCAAATGTCATACAGGGAGTCACCTTCTTGAATGACGTAGTACTTTGGTGCATCTCCAGGACCTAAAATGCCTAACGTATCCTGGATAGGTGGCGTTTTCGAATGGGCAGGATCAAGTTGAATATGAGGCAGAGTTAAAGGTTGATCTTGATTTGCGTTACCATAATAAGTATCATCCTTTTCACTTTTTTCACGATAGCTGTTCTCTGGCTCGGTAGCAGGGGTGGGTGTTTCAGTGATTGTCTCGCTATTTGTGGTCTCTGTCATCGGGTTTTCTTCTATGATCGGCTCTGGATCATCGTAGAGATTATAAGTGCCCTGTTTATTGAACAAATTACTTTCTTCATCGTCATTATAGCCATCTCCATAGGGATCTTCGTCGATGGTGCCACCATCAAATGAGGGAATACTACCAAGATTATTATTATTTGTGAATTGCTGATTCTGTTCTAACGATTCAGTGTTCAGTGAATCGGGTGCATTGCCGGCGTAATTTTCAATAATTTCGACCGACTCTTCGCTATTACTGTCATCAGCCTGACTAATGGAATCATCACTATTATAGTAACCACCGCCATAACCATCGTAATCATACTCATCATTCTGAGCAAAAGACGGAGATGAACTTGAGGTCATTAACCAATAACCTAGTGCTATCATCACGAGAGGACGAGCACAGGACCTCCCAATACCTGAAGAATAACAAGCTTCCAACGGCATACCCATGACCCGATAGCATTGACGCAAATGAGACAGACTTCTTTCCTTTAATACAGATTAGCATGGTAGGATAGAGTCGAGTCATGATCGTGAGAAGTATTTGCCCCATCAAAGCTCTTCTTTGATAAATTGATCATACTCTTCAGCGTTCATTAGGGTATCAGCGCCGTCATTGGCTTCGACTTTAATCAACCAACCATCAATATAAGGATCATCTTGTAAGGACGCGGGATCAGCTAAAATATCTTCGTTAATACTGGTTACTTGACCAGACACTGGCATGTACAAATCAGAAACGGTTTTTGTTGACTCAATGGTACCAAATGATTCACCAACGAGAAATTCATCACCTTTTTCAGGTAACTCGATGTAGACTACATCACCGAGTTGTTCGATGGCGAAACTGGAGATACCAATGGTGACTTCACCTTCGGTACCTGTGGTCCATTCGTGTTCTTTGGAAAAGAAAAGTTCGGGGGGATGAGACATAAGCACTCCTTAGTTTATCTAACAATAGTTAATAGGGTTTTTGGTCTTCGCCTGATAAAAAGGAATAGGAACAACCTTAGCACGAGAAAACCCTCCTCTCACATTTATAGTGATAAAAGGTTCTGTGTCAAAAACATTTTTTAACTCTTTTGTGGTTTTGAGTAAAGCAAAACCGCCAGGTTTTTTGCAACTAGGTAAATAAGAGGCGCTGGTGACTTCACCTATGGGCTCAGATGAATAGGGCTGACAATAGACACTCATACCTGGTCGAGCTATTTTATGATCTGCCATAAAAAAACCATAGAGCATTTCTATACCCATATTGTCACTTTTAATTAACGGCCATTTTTTTAAGGCTTGAGAGCCAATAAAATCATGTTTTTCTTTGGCAACTAACCAGCTGAGTTTCATTTGAAATGGTAGGGTTTTCTCAGTAATATCAGCACCATATAGTAAATAACCAGCTTCGAGTCTTAGGGTGTTTCTTGCGCCTAATCCAGCAGGCAGGACCTCAGGATAACTGATAAGTTGGCGCCAGACAAGCTCACAGATTGTTTGGTCTTGAGGTAAATAGATCTCATAGCCGAGTTCACCTGTGTAACCGGTTCGGGAGATAATAGCCGGATGGTTGTCAATGGTGAAAGGTGTGAACTGATAAAACGATAAGGTCAAAGATTGGTGGATATGCTTGGATACTAAACCTTGAGTCCATAGATTTTCGATAAGTTTTTTGAGGATGGTAGGGCTCTGAGGTCCTTGTATGGCCAGCAGAGCCCACTTTTCAGAGTCGTCAGTGACCTCACAGCTGCTAAAAGTACGAGCTTGTTGTTTGATCCAAGCAAGGACTACGTCTTTACGACTGGCATTCACACAGAGCATAAATGTGTGGCTATTGACGTGTGTAATAAGACAGTCGTCGATGATACCGCCATCATGATTTAACAGACAACTATATTTGCTGTAGCCATTTTGTAATTGTGTGAGGTTCGATGGCACTAGATAACTAGTAAGGGTAAAAGCATCTTCGCCACTAATAGAGATTTGTCCCATATGAGAGACATCAAACACACTACAGTGAGCTCTCGTGTGTAAGTGTTCGCGTACAACACTACCATAGTGTACCGGTAAGTGCCACTGATGAAAGTCGGTCATAACGGCGCCATGGTTGCGATGCTCTTGATAAAAAGCAGTTTTTTGAGGAGATTCATAGGTTTTTGTCATACAGCCAACCTAAGTGAGTGTGACTTCGCAAGGTTTGATTTATATCATAAGCGAGGTTAAAAGTAGAATAGATGTTACTAGCCACCCAAGTTCATTGCTAAAGTGATTTAAGGCATCGGTGTTATTATGATAATGATTGATGCAAAACAGATAACGAGTCTATCATATAAGAGTCGGTATCCGTTTTCTATTTTACTTGAGAATATGAGAAATCAAAAGTTATGCCTTAGTGGTCTGGGTCAAGTGGCAGTATATGGCAACACACTGGTTGTTACTATGTGCAGGGTAAGTGTGCTTCTCGGTGTGGCCTAGCCCTCACACTAGCAACCGATTAGGGTAGAAACTGAGTGTTGTATGAGACAATTATCATGAAATTGGGTTAATGAATTGTTATCAGCAGATTCTTTCGGCATGATTTGGTAGCCTTTCGAAGGCACCTCTCTTCTCAACAAATAGGCATAGTCAGAAGCAATAAAAATCGATTCACGGAGATAAAAATCAGTCTCTAGATCAGAGGCTTTAACCTCACCAAAGGTATTGGGCTCACTATCCTGAGATTCATCTTGGTCATCTTGACTACTCATCTGCTCCAGGTCATCATCAGTTAGCTGTAGCGATACGGGAGTACCTTCTTTCTTGTTTTGTCGAGTTCGTTTAATATCTTTTGATAGCTTGATAAAATCTTGGTTTTCTTGACGCCTTAAGTTACTATAATCTTTGAGTTTTGTGATATAGGTTGAATTAACATAGGGTAATTTTAGCAATTTACCTGATGGGATAGCATCCCACTCAAGGGGATGTTCATTAAATTTTTCTCCGATTTTATACTCTTCTAACAAGGAAGGGAAGGCGATATGAGAAGACACTCCTTTGAGTTGGGTCGATTGACCATTTGGTGTATAAAACTTGGAAATGGTGACATTAATCGCCCCCTTATCTTCACCGAGTAAGATATGACGCTGAACCGTACCTTTACCAAAGGTATGATCACCACCAACAATAATAGCCCGATTATGATCTTTCATCGCTCCCGCAAAAATCTCACTAGCACTTGCTGACAGTAGATCAACGAGGACAACGAGAGGACCATCGTAGATGAGTTTGCCATCACGAGCCTGAGATTGCTCAATTGTCACGTTTTTTGTTTGCACCACAAGGGCATCAGGAATAAACAAACCAGACATTTTAACTGATTCATCAAGGCTACCTCCTGAATTATTACGTAAATCAATAACAATCCCCTCTACCTGCTCTTTCATCAGGTTTTTAACAGCTATTTCAACATCGTGGGTGACATTTTTATACGAATCGGTTCGTTTTTTTGATGAGCCTCCTAAAAGCTCTGTGTAAAAAGAAGGCACTACCACAACACCGATCTTAATGGTGCGCTCTTTGAGAACATCGTTGATTTCATAGGTGAATTCATTGACCTGTTGGCTTTTGAGGGCAATTTTCTCGCGAATAATGGCCACCGTTTTTTTCATAACCTCACCACCTGATTTCCTTAAGATTCTCAGTTTGACTAGGGTACCTCTCTTGCCTCGAATCAGCTGAACAACATCACTCAGGTCACTATCGATCACATCGACAAATTTACGGTTTCCTTGGGCGACAGCAATAATCTTATCTCCTGATTTGAGTTCGCCCTGTTTATCAGCAGCACCGCCTGCTAATACTTGAATTACCCGTGTAAAACCGTCTTCGCTACTCACAGTGATACCAATGCCCTCCAAAGACAGTCGCATGTTCATTTGAAAACTCTCTAAATCAGCGGGTGAAATATAAGCTGAATGAGGATCTAAAGCGTTGGCATAAGCTTTCATTAACTGACTATATATATCCGATAGTTCTAATTCATCATGACGTTTTTTGATCAGCGCATAGCGTTTTTTTAAACGTTGCTGAATCTCTTTGTCTGTGAGTTCATCGATGAGTTGTAAATGTTGATATTTAATTCTTTTACGCCAACGTTCTTGTTGCTCTTTTATTGTTCGCGCGAATTCAAAAAAATCCAAATCGATCATCATCGTTTCAGGTAAAGAAAAATCATGGTCGCTGTCAATAATGGCATAAATACTCTCTAAGGCCTCTTGAAATCTTTTGATATACGTGTCGGCAATATCAAAGGCTAAAGAACAATCAGATTTCCCAATAAGAGCCCCCAAGTTCTTACCATAAGTGTCATAAAAACGATCGATGTCTGACTCAAGGAAATAGCTTTTTGTCGAATCCCAACTACTAATGAGATGATTGACGGTTCTGCGAGCAATATCAGCACTAAATGATTTGTGTGTTAAGTGATTTTTAGTGTACATTTTGGTTAGCTCTCTCACATCACCACAGTCGAGGGCATATACCCGTTTGCTACCTGTAGATAACAGGGATAGCAATACACAGAGGGTGACAAAACTGGTAAACATAACCTTCGTGATTTTTTTCTGAAGCATGTTACTTGTCCAATTTTACAGCTCTTTAAGGGTGAGATAAATTCATACAACTAATGGTGGATGTTATTTTTGACTTTCAGAGGTTCTGTGGCATGATAGAGGGTTACTCGATTGAGGTGTTATGGGTGATCTTTAGTCTCTACTATAGATTATCACGACTTCTTGTGAATACTTTGAGTAACGTTAATGTTATTAAGTACTATCCTTTTTTGTTCAACTGACTTAGGTTAATTATGAAGCCACAACAAGAGGAAACCCTGTATCTTATTGATGTCATGTCCATGGCTTTTCGTCACTACCATGCACTCACTCGAGTTCATAGCGACCATGGTTTTTTTACTTCAGCAGGTTTTCCTACATCGGCTATCTTTGGCATAATTCGAGGGTTATTTAATCTTTATAGTCAAGAAAAACCCCATTATCTTGTTGCGGCTTGTGATTCTAAAGAAACCACATTCAGACATCAGATCTATTCTGAATATAAAGCTAATCGGAAAGATATGCCGGAAGAATTAGCGGAACAGATTCCTAAAATTTTTGAGTTATTTCATCTCTTGGGAGTTCCTGTGGTCGTAGTGCCTGGCTGCGAGGCTGATGACATTATAGCAACATTAGCTCGCAAACCAAACTTATTTTTTGATCCGCCACGACCCTCAGATGCTCCTCCTCTTCATATTCGGGTAATAACCAATGATAAAGATATGATGCAACTGGTGAACGAGCATATTCGAATCTGTAAGCCTAAAAATAATGGCACCCATCAGATGATAGGCACCCCTGAGGTAATCGAATATTTTGGTGTGCCTCCTAATAAGGTGATACCGGCTCAGGCCTTGATTGGTGATCCTTCCGACCATATTCCTGGAGTGGCCGGTATTGGCAAAGTCACGGCGGCAAAACTTCTGAAGAATTTTTCTAGTCTTGATGAGGTTTATGAAAACATTGAGAGTTTTTCTGGGAAAAGTGTGGGTGATAAGTTAAATGCGGGCAAAGAAAATGCTTATATTTCTGAGCAGCTGGTCACCCTCAAAGATGATCTCGAGTTGTCGGTGAACCTTCATGACGCAAGAGTTAATGAACAGTCTTGGGGAGAATCCAACCGATCTCTCTTTAAATTTGTCCTGAAGTGTGAGTTTAACTCCATTCAAAAACGTTATTTCCCTAATTTACCACCACCATCTTTTGTGGCTCCTTTTTCCCCCCATGGTACCTCAACAACTACTCATGAGGAGGAAGGTACCGTTTCTGACCATACTAAGACACACTCAAACCCTTTGAAATTAGTGTTTGCTGATGAAGAGCTTGAGCATCTGATTGCTGCTACCAAGGAATATAGTTATCCGGCAGCACCGGGCCACACCTTACCGCCGTCTTTGCGACACAAAGCCTTGTCGTCTCATATGATTTTCTTTTCTTGTTATACAGCTCAAAGTCCTAATAATTCTTCAGATGATTCAGAGTTAGTGTTTGTCATTCATTTTTTATTGTTTGCTGTTGATCCCAAGACCGCAATCTTGTCTCCAGAGCCTTTGATGAACCGGCTGACGGGGAGTGCTCGTGATGCTACTCAAGAGTTAATGACGAGTGTGCAGTTTGTCTTTTCAGAGCATGGGCTTAAAAGTGATGGTGACAATCAGATTTCAGGTCTCTTATGTGATATTTTATTTCAATCCCAGGTCCCTATCGTAACCTATGATGGTAAAACAGGCATGCATCTTTTAGCTAAGTATGGTTTTCAGGTGCAGCCCTATGTATTTTGTGATTTACAGGTGATTGAGGGTTTGGTGCTGGCTCGCGAGTCTTCAAAGCACCTCATAAAATGTGCTCAGCGGGAACTTGCTGTGTCGCCACTCTTAAGGTGGCGAGCAGGTGATGCCCTCAATCAAACATATGGCATACTTGCTTCTTTTACCCAAGCTCTTTTATATGTGAAGTTTTACCAACCATCGTATCGCATTAGCGAGATGAATTATGTTCTTCACCATATTGAAACACCCTTGTCTTATATTTTATTTAAAATGGAGAGGATGGGTGTGTATTTAGACCGGCAGTTACTGGCTGACCTTTCGTTATGGCTAACATCAGAATTAGACCGACTCACTGAAGAAATTCACTCATTGGCTGGTACCACTTTCAATATCCAATCGCCACAACAACTCGGTAAGGTGATTTACCAAAAACTAAGACTTCATGAAATTGCTTCGGTAAAACTTGGGAAAACAAAGAAATCAGATAACTTCTCTACTCGAGAATCGGCCTTATTAAAACTGTTACCGAATCCTTTGATTTCCCATATCTTAAGCTACCGTAAGTTAGCAAAAATCAAAAATACCTATGCCGATGCCTTACCTGAGCTCGTATCAAAAGAAACAGGCCGGTTACACACATCTTTTAATCAAATGGGCACTGTTACCGGACGGATGAGCTCTGAGCGGCCAAATTTACAGAATATTCCTATTCGTAGTGACCTTGGCAAAGAAATACGTCGAGCTTTTCGCGCAGAACATCCCCATCAGGTGATGATTAGTGCTGATTACTCTCAGATTGAACTGAGGGTCTTAGCTCACTTGTGTCAAGATCCTAATCTTATGGAAGCTTTCAACAGCGATAAAGATATTCATATGGCAACAGCTGCTCAAATGTTGCGTAAAACGATCACGAAAGTTACTCCCCGTGATCGTGATATGGCGAAAGCGATTAATTACGGCATTATCTATGGTATGGGCGCCAAGAAGCTGGCTAAGATTATCCAGGTGTCAGTGGGTGAGGCCTCATCGTTGATTAAAGATTATTTTAATGGGTTTAAAGGGGTGGCTGATTATATGGAATCTATGGAAAAATTTGTCGCTGAGCAAGGGTACACCCTAACATTTAATGGTCGGATGCGTACGATGGATGGTGACCATCAGGGTCGGGGGAAACCAGGAACAGCTCGTAACAGTCCTATTCAAGGAACAGCAGCTGATCTCATGAAGATGGCTATGATTAAGGTTGATCAAGCACTCGAGGAGTCACAGTTACCATGCCGTATGTTACTCCAAATTCATGATGAGCTCTTGTTTGAATGCGACCAAGACAGTCATCAACAGGCGATGTTAATCATTAGAAAAGAGATGGAAGATGCGGAAAATTTTTCTGTGCCCCTTAAAGTCTCTATTGGTGTGGGTAAAAATTGGTTAGAGGCTCACTAACAGAAGGCTGTTAAGTAGCTGATACAGCATCACTCGATCATAACCAGGAGCTTTGCTATGACTGATAACATGAGTGATCAGGATTATTCAGGTGTTAATGAGCCAGATGAGAGCCCATTAATTTACCATTTGGGTGAGCTCCGTAGCCGGTTGATTCGATCGTTACTAGTGATTTTCTTACTGTTTGTCATTTCTATGGCTTTTTCTGCTGATCTTATTAAAATACTTAAGTGGCCACTCAAGAGATTGGGTGAGAATTTCGAGTTGAATTTTATTGAGGTCACTGAGCCTTTTCTGGTGAGTTTACGTGTCTCTTTGCTTAGTGCTCTTATTATAGCAGCGCCGTTTTGGATTTATCAGGTATGGCGTTTTGCTCAACCCGGTCTTTACTTAAAAGAACGGAAATATTTTTCCTGGTTTCTTTTATTATCCCTGTTCCTTTTTTGGTTAGGTGTTCTATTTTGTTTTTTTATCATGTTACCACTTACCCTAGAGTTTTTGATTCACTTTGGCAAAGATTTTGCCACGGCCCAACTGACTCTTAAAAGTTATATTTCATTTTTCTCGACTTTGGTCCTAGGTTTTGGCTTAGCTTTTCAGTTACCACTTGTGATTCTTATATTAACCTTATCAGGGTTAATCACTAGTGAGAGTTTGGTCAAGGCAAGAAAATATGTGATCATAGGCTGTTTTGTTTTTTCAGCATTACTCACACCACCTGATTGGGTTTCCCAGGTAGGTTTAGCAGTTCCCCTATATCTTCTTTATGAATTGGGTCTTTTTGTGGTCAAATTCATCGAAAAGAAAGAAGATAAGGCACCTATGGAAGTATAAGAAATGAGTCATCCCTGGCGAGAATCATGGCAACTCAGTATTCAGAGAGATAATGACTTAGCTAAAGTAACCTTTAAATTCTTAATGGTACTCATTATATTCCTTTGAAATATATGATCCCTTAGATTTTCTTAAGAGTCACCGTCAAGTGAATTTCTTGAAGCCACGTTTAACTGGGTTTAGTGACTTCAGAAATGATAACTGTGGTCAAATTCAGCGAGAAAAAGAGACCAGGGAGATAGGGAAATGTTGTCACATAATGAAGGCTAGTAAGCCCTGGCAAAGACGACATAACATTCAGCAGTCTGACCAGTAAACACACACTTTTGATCCTGACATTCGAGGTCACCTGTCGGAAAACCTTTTACTTCCTTGAGGGTGACCATTTCCTGATCTCTAGGTATCACCCTAGGTGTGATTTTAAGAGTTTTTAAAAGAGGATGTTTGATGGCTGCTTGACACCAAGGTGCAAGGACAAAAGCGGGATTATCTCGGGAAAAATAATCGACTAATTGGGATTGATCGTTGATAAAGCGAGTATGTTGAGAAATTTTTTGTTTAGCTTTTTTTTGCAAGTATTCCTGGGCTGATGAGAGTAGAGTTGTTAGTTGTGCTAAAAAGTCAGATTTTGCCATAGTTACTTGAGGAAATTTCTTGCCTCCTTCCGTGCCTTGGTACCGACAGAGATATGATACTTCCTGACGAGTGACTTCATGGGGGCCTATTTCAATAATAAGGGGCACACCTTTTTTAACTTGTTGCCATTTTTTTTCACCACCACGGAGATCTCGTTGATCAACAAACACTCGAACCGGTTGTCCTTGCCAACTGACTTTAGCAATCATGAGTTTAAGTTCTTGAGCATAAGTAAGAATCTCTTCCGGCGAATGATGTCTTCCGGTTATTGGCAAAATAACAATTTGCTTTGGCGCAACAGCAGGAGGTAAGACTAAACCATGATCGTCGCCATGAGTCATAATTAAGCCACCAATTAACCGCGTTGACACACCCCACGATGTTGTCCAGGCGTATTCCTCAGTGTCCTCTTTATTATGAAACTTAATTTGATAGGCTTTCGCAAAATTCTGTCCGAGAAAGTGGCTGGTGCCAACTTGTAAAGCTTTACCGTCCTGCATCAATGCTTCTAACGTATGTGTGGCAACGGATCCTGGAAAACGTTCGTCAGGAGTTTTTTGACCGGTAATTACTGCTAAACACAGCTCGTCACAAATAAACCGATG
>JAPOQT010000216.1 GCA_026710525.1 Pseudomonadota bacterium | reverse complement strand
GAAGACTAGCAAAAGAGCAAGGAGATAAGATTGACATGGAGTGGCATCATCGAAGCCAACCCTTCGACTCACTAAGTCACATTGAGTACAGCTACCATCTTATCCACTCACTACTCCGCCATATTTTCTGTGAGCCGCTCCGTTTTATCTCATATATTTTTTTTATTCTCTTACTGGTAGTAGGACTTTATTCCCAAACTGCCTTTGCCCAAGAGAATATATTAGGCCAGGATTCATCCAGAGTTACTCAGTCATATGCCATGGGTAATAGTAGCTTATACGCTAGCACTCTTGGCGCAGCTGTTTTCATGGAGCAGAGTTATCTCGGGAGGCTGCAGCAACCTCGTCGCCACTTTTTAAAAAATATTTACCGTAAACTACCAGCTAGGGTCCAGAAGTTGTTACTACCAGCTTTCATGTTGGCTTCGGGAGTCACTTATGCCGTGTGGCAAACCCTCTCAAGTGACTTAGTATTAGGTGACTCTTTGAGTGATAGTTACCCATTTTTGAATAACTTAGGTGTCCTTAACATGGAGCTTGAGGGTGAAGAAGATTTGGTTTTTGCTGGTGAGGAAACCATAGATGATCTTATGGATGAAGATCTGATGCCTGAACTTGATCCTCGTGATCCGAACCCTGTCATAATGGGCAGCTTACTGAAGAAAGAATCGAAAGAGCTGGTTAAAAACGACTGGGATATACCTCTTGATCCTGTAACTGAACGACAAATTACTCGAGAACAAGATCAAGATAGCAAAGAATATGTGCTCAATACTATTAAGGGATTTAGTGACGCTCCTGCTTTTTTCCAAGTGAGTGACCATAAAATTCTCATCTCTCGTTTTGTTAACATGACAAACCAGAGTATTCAAGAGGCTCTGTCGCGGATTAAAATCGATACATCCACACCGCTTTTAGATCAAGATCATATTCAGCTATGGGGGAAAAAACTCGCTTATACTTACTTGAATAATCAGCTTATGAGCGCTGTTGAGATCTATGTATTTTTTGCGGATATTCTCGGGCTAAATGATCAATCACTCGACGACATAGCCAAATCTTTTAACATGAAACCAGAAGAACTGATGTTTATCAGATCACAAATTCTTAAGGATATAAACGGTTTTACCTCACGCCCTATTCATAAACTCTTCTTGTCGGCAAGTAGGAGTAATCTCGATGAAATCAAACAAACATTTCTTAGTCTATCGACAAGAGAACTGAAACATCTCCTGGAACCAATCATCCAGGAGCACATTAATTTTACTTATGCCGAATGGTTGTTATTAAAACCTAGTTACATTATAGATTTTCTGGACTCACAAAAAACACGCTCGAAAGAGTACGTGATCTTTTTTTTCAAACGCTTAGGTGGTGAAAAAGATCATCGAAGAAATCAGAGCTTTATTGATTTACTAGGGAAATTAAGACTCTATTTGTTTGAGCAAAATATTTTCTTTTCCCATGTTTTAAATGAATTCAGATCAGTGGCAATACCTTCTTTATCGGAAGCAACTTATGACAAGCTAATCTCTTCACTGTATGACATGGACGCGGATGTTATTCAGCAAAGACTGGGCGAGGTTTTCAAAGATATACCTTTGAAAAAGGTTGATCTAGCTCAATTTTCGATGGTGCTCCAAATGTATCCAAAAATAAAAGCCCTCTATTTATCCCAAGTTCTCGGTCTTGGTCATATGTCGATGTATCAGTTTTCTGATACTTTTGACATGGAGTCACTGAAAGTCATGACGATTAGCAATGAAATTCGCACGGTATTTCTGAAGTTTATTCACGCTAAAGAGATAGCAGATAACACGGTTGCTACCGAAGTAACAGGATCAGTATCGCAAAATCGCCAAACATCTTGGCAGGGGATCAAATCCCTTCATCAGTTAAGTAGCGGCTTCTACGAGATGACACCTGAAGCTGTTTTACGACGTCTTATTGCGAAAGTTTTACCAGATTACCAACATTTACTAACCGTGGAAAGCTATATAAGTCGAAAAGATTACCATGAGCTTATCAACCTCATGAAAGCAAGTTCTTTATCAAAGAGAATTTTTCTGAGTCACTTTGTGGGTTTAGATTATGCCACACCCTATCAAATTGCTATTATCCATAAACTCCCTAAAGAAACTGTTCTCACCACCTACGATACGATGGCCCAACAAATTACCGAGTATTTACTGTCACGCATAAGTCGCCATTCAGCGACAGATCATTCCCTGGAGATCAGCAATAATAACGAAGCGCCAACTGAGGGCTCAGAAACCACCGGTAATGGACTGATGAACCACAACAGCCAAAACCGACACATTAGCTGGTTATCGTCAACTCCTGCAGAAATCAATGCTCTTTACGTCCGTTATTCACCCGATGAAATGGTGGCATTTATTAAGCAGTCAAGGAAATTGAAAGATTTTTTTGCCGTGGGACTTCCTTACCTCTCCCCAGAAAAATACCTAGAATTTGAGGAAAAAATGCTCATGACTCCCTTCGAGAGGCATTTGTTTATCAGCTATTTACTGGG
>JAPOQT010000215.1 GCA_026710525.1 Pseudomonadota bacterium | reverse complement strand
TCTCTGTGGTTTGATTTTACTCAATCTTTGTGAGTATGACAAGCTCCTGGTTTGGTGTCGGGAGCGCTCAAAGTTCTGGGTGAGAACTCGTTACACCGAAGAACTACAGTTTCTGATGACACGAGGTGACTTTGCTAGCGAAATCACCGCTCATCATCAACAACAAACAGCCATGAACTTTTTTCAAGAGAGTAGGAACGCATCATCTGGTTATTTTGCGGTCACACTTCACACTTATGGTTTAGCGCCACAGTCCGATGAACACAAGGAATCTCATGATCAGTTTCCCCTGGATTACTGTGTGCTGAGAAGTCTTTTAAGGTTTGTATCAGAGGATAGGTCAAAGAGTGGTATGGCTAAAAAAATCTTGAAACAATTAGATGCCCAGTTTGGTTTTACTCTGGCTAAAGGTTTATATGAACTCAATCAAGCTTATATGAACAAAAGTTCAACAAAAATTAGCCAAAAAATCAAGCAACTGAGAGCCCGTTTCCCTGACCATCAAGATGTGGCAAAAATGAGTGAGATGTTGACGGCAGTCATCGAGACAAATGATAATAAAGCATCCACACGGCAACATGGCTTTCAGTATTATGTTGCGTCATTTAAACAGGCTTTAGCTAATGATGATATCCATAGTGCTTTATCTTATTTCTCTATGGCTACCCAGTCGTATCTTCATAGTGACGAATTAGATACAGTGGCAGTATCAGTTAAGGTGACGCCGGGAGATTACCTGACTCGATTATGGCAGGGTTTTTTAACAACTTTTGCTTTTGATCAGGCTGATTCATTGTCAGATCAATTCTCGACATCAAAAAGTCAGAGGAAACGTGTGTGGCTATGTTTTCTTGCTGATCGCTCCTACTCCGAATATTTCACCAAACAGTCTTTTGGTAAACAACAACATCTTATTCTCGCTATGGATGATCAAGTGGCCAAAGATGACCATGTGCTGATGATGAAAACATGCGAAAAAGGTTCGAAGTTGCTCGGTATTTATCAAGTGTTCTTTGCTTCACCTTTTACCCTGCATACGGAGAAGAATAAGCTACTGGTTCCTCTGCTTAATTTTAACGATCAACAGTATCCTAGTGTTTATTTAGATACCCACGATTTGGATGTATCTGAAAAGATCGATACCCAAAAAAGATTTGGTTTTGAAGAAAGTGTGAATGTTAGTGGTGATAGTCTTGCTGTGATTTTAGCTGAAATTAAAAAACAGGCTCAGGTGAGTCATGAAGACTACGAAAAACTTCAACACAGGTGGCAAAAACTTGCGTGATCGACGGCAACATATGATTTTACCATTGACCAAAGCTATGACTTCACTGAGTCAAATCTGGAGCTGGCTTCTCATGATACTGGTGGTGATTCTCGGGAGTTATCACGATAGCTTTGGTCATGGCTTCCATTCTTACGCAGCAACGAATTCATCCGGTAAGAATCTCTCGACACCGATGAAGAAGTATCAAGTCTATGATCTTACCATCTACTTACCATCTCGTTGGAAAATTGATGAGAGCTTTGATAGCGACCCCCGTCGTAAAGGTGGCTCTTTTCGGGCCATTGATCACGCGAATCATTTGAATTACCCCCGTAATCTTGAAATTAGGGT
>JAPOQT010000214.1 GCA_026710525.1 Pseudomonadota bacterium | reverse complement strand
TTATTTAGGCGGCAGTAAGTCACAGGTTTATCAGCTGTTTTGTGATCTAAAGGAAGTTTCTTGGGATCAGATTAGGGGTAAAAATTGGCATAAACTGCAACAAGAATCAGCAACTAACACATATCTTGGTCTCCTGAGTTACGATGATTTTGCGAATCATCTGAAATCGACAGTAGGGATTCGAGGAGTCTTTCATCCAGATTGGCAAAAGTCGTTACAAAAGTCAGATAAATCTGTGTTTAAAACATCGAAACTTTATCAATCAGCGAGTTCCCTCATTTGGTCTCAGGGTCAATTCAAACTCATAGGTAACCCTTCACAGCAAACGAAACAGCTGGTTCGTCAAATAGATCAAAAACCGACAAACCACCTGACAAATCAAACGAAGTTTCAACTCGTCGAAGTGACGAGCAAAGCAGATTATTTACGTCAAATCAAAAGTGTTCTTAGTGACATTAAAAACGGTCGTTACTACCAACTCAATCTCCTCAGAAGATTTGTTTTGCCCCAGCTCTCATCTTATCAAGAGCTTAGATCAAACAAAGAATTATGGTTATCACTCATGGCATATTTATGGCATTACTCAGAAAATATGTCTGTATTACTTTGTGTCAAAGGTCAGATGGTGGTATCGTTTTCGCCTGAAAGATTCGTGCGCACAACTTACCAGCAAGATGGAGCTAAGCTTTTCCTTGAAAGTTTTCCGATTAAAGGCACCGCGCCAAGAGGACATAATACCCAAGAAGATCAACGACTAAAAAGAGAGTTAAACCAGTCGTTCAAGGATCAAAGGGAACTTAATATGATTATTGATCTTATGAGAAACGATATGGCGAGTGTGTCTTGGCCGGGGAGTGTAAAGGTTCAGGACCCTGGGAGTGTGCATTCTTTTGCTTCTGTATTTCATAGGCAAGGACACATAATTTCACAGTTATGTCAGAATGTGACATTAGAATCATTGCTTTGTAATTTACTTCCCATTGGTTCCATTACCGGCACCCCAAAAAAAGAAGTGGTCACAGCTATTTCAGAGTACGAGCAGTGTTCTCGTGGTTATTTTATGGGTAGCGTGTTTTTACTCGACCGTAGAGGTTTTGATTCTTCTGTGTTGATTCGCACTCTTGTACTCAATGAAGATGGCCCAGCAGAGTATGCGGCTGGCTCTGGTTTAATTTGTGACTCAGATGCCCTCAAAGAGTATGCTGAAATCAAGGCTAAGTGCGCTATGTGGTATTAACTCAAGCAAGTGGTGGGGCTATCCTGACTCGAACAGGAGACCTCTACGATGTCAACGTAGCGCTCTAACCAACTGAGCTATAGCCCCAAGAATATATGATGTTTTTAGCTTGGTGGTGTGCTCCCTTGATCCATAATGGTGATGATAATATCATGACCTGGATAAATAATCTAGTGAGATACTCGTGATGGTAGAAGGGTAAATTCTTGAGAATAAATCAGCACACCCTCACAGTCTATGGCAAGCTAACATGTTTAGTTGTTTCCTGAGATTTGCTCAACAGCCGTTAAGATTTGATAATCTTCCCTTTTAATTATATCATTGAAGAATTATCGGGGTCGCTCAAGAACAGAATCAACCAGTCCCAAATCACCCGACCTTTGTTATCCAACAAACCGTTACTCCCTAGAAACCTTACTATTTTTTTCCACAGTCTCTTTTTTTTTGCGTCTTGAAGTCCATTATTTGAATATTTGCCAACTATTTCCAAGAGGAAAAAATACAGTTCATCCCATCCTGAAATCTCTTGCCAGAAATCAGCTCCGACTATGAGTTCGTGAAAGCCTAAGTGTTTTGACTCCCTTTTCCCATAAGAGATTCCCTCAATACAGCGAACATCCTTAACAGAGCCTCCCTGTTTGAGAATCTTGGTAGCCGTTTCAAAGTTTTATTTAAGTCGCTTTCTCTGACTCGAGTTACCCCAGTTTCCCCCCGATTTAACCTGTATCAGTACTCTCTTCCTAGATCCTTCAGAATACTCAAGGTCTATCCCCTCAATTCCCGATTTCAGACCGTTTTTCCCATATTTGCAAGCTATCACGGCACATGCCTCGAAAATATCACCAAACATAGTTTCTTTACTTGATGACAAGGTTGCCTCTATCATGTTTCGGACTACATCATCGGCTTTTATCATTCCTCGAATTCTGAACAGAAAAGGATTCTTTCTGCCTAAAAGGAACATCGGGTTATTGCCAAGCTTCTCGAGTTTGGTTTTAAGTTTCTCGGTGAAACCGATTACCACTTCATCTATTTCTGCCTCGACCGATTTCCACCAATCAGGTTTCTCACTCATTTAAAAGTCTCTCTTGGATAGTTTGACAAAAATCTTCTTTAAT
>JAPOQT010000213.1 GCA_026710525.1 Pseudomonadota bacterium | reverse complement strand
TAATAATTAAGCACACTATTCATCCTGTCTCAAAGATCTCATCAGCCCTTGAAGGCCACATTCGCCTTGATGGTAACCTAGATTATGGAGCGACATCTGCAAAGCGGCGATACCACTGATGAGATCCAGGTCATCAAAATAACCTAAATGGGCCATGCGAATAATTTTACCTTTCAGAGCTCCCTGACCACCAGCAAAAACAGCGCCATACCTCTTCTTTAGATGATCAAGGAATTCAATGCCATTGACGCTACTTGGCACCCAAAAAGACGTCAGACTACGGCTTGGTATATCTTGGGCAAAAAGATCTAGTTCCATCGCTTGTAAAGCTGCTATCGTTGCCCTTGATCCACGGGCGTGATAATCATAGATAACATTTAAACCAACCTTGTGCCAAGCCGATAGCACCCGATGAAGATCCATAATAAGAGAGATGGCAGGTGTCCAACTGGATTGACCGTTTTTTTGTCCTTTTTGCTCACGTACCAGATCAAAATAATACTTAGGATGATTTGAGCAGTGTTGCCAGCCACGCTCAGACAACGCCACAAATGATAAACCTGGTGCCACGCCAAAACCTTTTTGCGAACCAGAAACCACCCCATCAATATGCCATTCAGCCATTTTCATTTCATGGGCACCAAGGGAAGAAATAGCATCCACAACAATCAATATCTCCGGATCATAATCCCTAATAGCTGCAGCTATCTCCTTGGTCGGATGAAAAGCGCCGGTGGATGTTTCTGAGGCTTGGATAAAAACCACTTTTGGCTTTGTCTTACTATGACGGCTTAAAAAAGAATGAACTATCTCTGGTGAAAAACTACGGCCCCAAGGAAGCTGACAAACTAGTGACTTTAAATGATAACCCTCGGCCATAGCCAGCCACCTCTGACCAAATTTACCGGCTTCACACACCATGATCTGGTCCCCTGGTGAAGTCAAATGGAGCAGACAGGCTTCCATAGCACCTGTGCCTGATGAGCTCAACATCACCGGTAAATCAACAGAACCAAAAAGTGGTTGTAACATCTTGGCACACTCGAGGGATATTTTCGCAAACTGATCAGAGCGATGATGACAAGTCTGCCGCTGATCTTGGTATAAAGGAGTAGGTCCTGGAGTAAATAGCCGTTTTTTACTTAAAGGACCGTAATCATTGCTCATAACCATTTCCCTTGCCCATTGATGATTAACCGTAAAATTATATCGTTTACTAACCATAAAAATTCTGTTATGCTCATCGTGATCCCCATGGATCGATTGCGTCATCCACTGTTAATGAAAGGTCACTTATGGCATGTCTTGATCCATCACTACGCCCCCCTGGGTGTCAACCAGTTAACCTCCGTTGCCTGAACAAGCGGTTTCCTGATAATAGCACAGCACGAAACTGGTTTGAAGAACAACGTTGGGGCGTCAACCTGCAACATATTGAGTGCCCAAGATGTCATAGTAATAAAATCAACTTTGTCTTAAACCATAATCCTGCACCTTACCGATGTCGTGGCTGCCGGTCTTTTTTTTCAGTTAAAGTAGGCACCATTATGCAGTCTTCTCACCTCGATTACCGAACCTGGGCCATTGCCCTGTCTCTTTGGTGGTCTTCTTCGAAAAAACTTTCTTCTATGCAAATGCATCGTGATTTAGGGGTCACACAAAAATCAGCGTGGTTTCTGTTAAACAAACTGAAATTATCTTGTTCTCTCTGCGGTTCTTTATTTTCAAGCACCATTCAATGTGAACCATATTGAAAAAAATCATCTTGAGATTATCAAGCTACTTGGTTAGTGTCCTTGCTCTTAATCTATCTTTAACTTATGGGAAAATAATATTATATGCTACCACTGCTTAACAACACAACCGTCCTACCTTGGGTCTTTTTTGTTCTTAGTTCCCTGATTCTCATTGCCACTCCTTATTTATCGTCCTTATCCCTCAAATACGAAAAAGAAAGCCATGTGACCAAAATAACCATCAATTTAGCTTTAGTGTTACTTGTGATTTATCATATTTTAGGCGAATCCCTTAAGACTTCTGGGGTTAATGTGCTGATATTCACCTCCTACGGCTTTTTCATGGCCATGTTAATGGGATTTATTACCCATGCTCTCAGATGGAAAACTTGGCCCTTTATTCCGCTGATCATCGGACTCTTTATTACGCTTCACGGTGTGTTTGATGGCTATGCCTTTCAATCTACTTCAAATCCCTCAATGTGGTCTTTATCATTACCCGCCACGGATACGATTGCTGCTGCTGGCTTAGCTAACTTTGCCATGCCTCATTTGACCCTAGCCGTCGCCTGTATTCTCCACCGCATTCCAGAAAGCTTCTATTTATGGCGGATGATCTCAAATAAATTTTCACACAATACAGCTATCTTTGCTCTGATTGCCTTAGGCTTAACCACGTTACTCGGCATTATCTTGAGCGGCGAAATCCTAAGCGCCGGATCATCTCTTGATCACAGTCTTTCATATTCCCATGGCTTTCATGCCTTCCATATATTTATTGCCGGATTTATTCTCTATGAAACCACAGAAATATGGCGTAATCGCAAAAATAACCCCTCATAATGTTATGGTTGATAATTCTCTATAAATAAGATTATATTTTATTAAAATAAAAATATTGATTTTTTATTTAAACTGTGGTATGATTTTTTATGTGTTTGGACCTTGAGTTATGGCCAAACGTTACTGAGTCCATTTAGAGCGTATCTAACTTCGATCAATCACTATTAAATTCATATTTATTTGGAGACTTTTGAGATGATTTTTTCATATGTTAATTTAAAGCTAATCAACCGACTACAACAGATTGTTACTATCGTTGATATGTGTGTTAAAGCCATGTTGTTGAGTTTCGTTATCAGTGGCATACCAGCCTATTCTGCCACGACTGTTGAGCTCACCGAAACCGAGACTTCTTCGAGAATTCAAGGCAGTAATCCTGCCGAACAACTCATGGTTAAAGTGTCAGTGGCTGGAGGGGTCCACTATCATTTACTGAGTGAATCAGAATTCGACGTATTAAATCATAAGCTATCCTCCTTTGTTGATAGAACATCTAGCGAAGGCTATGAAGTGTCTATTGATGTTTCACCACCAAACAGGGATGATGAAACTCGACAGTTTGCCAACGTTATGATGATTTCGGTCACAGCTAGTGATCTTGAATCCCTGATTCGCCAGACCTCAAATAATCAAGATTATGACTCGGACATGTCGAATGTTCTGACTTTACTGAAAGCGACCCGTGATCATATTGTTTATCGTAGTGCCAATGAGACGACAGGTGATGAAGTAACCACTCCTGAAGCAGGCACAGAAACAATGGAAATAACAGAGAAAGAGATAGAAAATAACACAGAGGATAAGAGTGAAGAGTTAGTGACCGATGCCGAGACCCGTGACAACAACACAGAAGAACAGGGCCTTAATAATGACAACTTTGCTATTGAAGCACATCTTGGCGACCGCAGTCTGATGTCGTTAGTGAATGCAGCAAATGGTGAAAAGATATTGAGTCAGTTACTTGATTTGGCAAGTTTCAGTGAAGACGTTGACGGTGTGAGTCTCCAATTTGCTGGCAATGAACCGATTTTTTCAGTGCAATCTGAAAAAGCAAATGAGATTATTTTTATCATTTATTCTTATAACCCTCAAACAGAATCTGAGCTGACGGAAGAAACTCTTAATCCAGCTGTTTTTAAAATAAGTCTGGCAGATTATGCAAGGGTTATGCTGGAACGTAGCCATCAGACAAGCAACTTAGATGAACCAAAGCCTGTTACCCTATTCTTTGATCATCTGGGAGAATACGTATCGGACCACTACGAAGAATTACTGGGAGTGCAACCGAATACTGGTGGCCAGGATATGGATAAGGTTAATTCTCCTAATAAAGAAGATGTAGAAAAATCAGAAAACAAGGGCTCAGCTGCCAATGTTGAGGAAAACACCCCTCAGCTTAGTTGTTTAAACATTAAAGTTCGTTCCCATGTTAACCTTCAGTCAGATCATTTAGATCTTCAATCTCCTTCCATGGCTGAGTACCGGAAGAAAAAAGCTAGAGCGATAAGATCAGCTCTTAGCAACCAAGAGGCCACCCAACACTCCATCTTACGTAGTCTATTAGATAACGCTCTCAAAAACTCTTCATCACTTTTCTCAATTACCAAAGTTGATGATGACACGATTCGATTTTGTTATGAGCAGTCATAGTCTGTGTTGGTCTAAGAGCCATCCTTATTTTTAATATGGGGTAATTCAAGCGAAGGATTTTATCGATATATTTTCAATATTTTTTATAAAATATTGAAAATATATTTAACTTACCTTAAGAATATCCGTAGGAATAAGGAATGGAATTTGGTTCCTTATTGGTTAAAACGAGACAAAATACTGACTTATTTTTATAACTTTGCTATGATTAATGAGGATATTATGCAGCTATTTAGCCCTTTCATACTCGCAACAGGTTTGGTTTGTATCCTGTCTTACAGTGCTGTAAGCTACTCCTACCCTTTGAATGATGAACGTCCAGACCCATCAATGGTAAATTTGGATAAAATAACACTGATCAATGGTCATACTGTTCATCAGCAAAGCCTGACTGATGGAGAATTGAATCTCATCATGGCAGAGCTGTACAAGAATTTCTTTTTTTATCCCTTGCTATCAGAATCCATAGCTGATATTAGCCATGAACTAGAAAAACTTGATCAGGAAAATGGTTTAATTTTGGTCCATG
>JAPOQT010000212.1 GCA_026710525.1 Pseudomonadota bacterium | reverse complement strand
CGCCATCGCCATGGCTCTATCAGGCTTTAAGTGAGCTAAATACCGAGTCTATTTCTCCTCTTTCAGCTCTCCACACATTGCTTGAGTGGAAAGAAAAGATGGGCGGTTAGTCTTAAGTAGCTCCTTTGAGGTGAAAAAATTTATGTCACAAACTGGGACCCTGAAATCCACTAGCCAAGATGTCTCATCTGAGCTTGCCAAGAACCAAAAACCCAGTTGGTCTATTTTGCTCACCCATCCAGAAGACTTATACCCTTTGGTGAAGCTTTCCGGGGCTCATGGACTATCGCATCCACTGCCTAAATGCCGGGTTAATGTGATTGTGTTTAGTGACATGAAAGCCCTTCGCCTTTATTTAAAGCGTCAAAAAATTCCATCCTCTGAGATATTCGTGTGGCATGAAATGGACTACTGGGGTGACAACAGGTTTTCACATCCCATTGTGGAGATGGAGGATCGTATGTCGGCTTTGGTTGCTATCGCGGCAGGTAAGCCTGTGACAATCGCCACAACCTGCTTGTCTTTGTTAGAAAAGACCATCCCATCAGATGAGTTTGGTGATAAAAAAATGGTGATATCAGAGGGGGATGAACTCGCCGGAGATAAGTTGTGCCAACAGTTAAAAAACCGGGGTTATTTACCGGCATCCTCCGGTGACAGTTATGGTACTTATGCCAGAAAACATCATTGTCTTGAGCTCACACCGCCAGGCTCTTCTGGGTCTCTGCGAATACAGCTATCGAAAGAGAATAGGGTACTAGGCATCGAGACGTTGGGGTCGTCGGTGGTGTCAGGGTCTGGTAGCTTGAGTTCGTACACGATTTTTCCAGCTTCTGAGGTAGCCCTGTCACCAGAGGCGAGGGATGGCAGTGCCCAGGCTCTTTATGATAATTTGATTCAATGTGATACTGATGCTCGCCGGCGCTCTATGATTATGGAGCGCTTTGATCGCGGTGAGCCATTTGCCGGTTATTACAAAATGAGCCCGCTACTCATCAAGGGCGCGGGACAAAAGGACCACACTCTCCTCGATCATTTAATCGATCAAGCTAGGGGTGATTTTTTTGTCTGGGATTTTATGAGTCAAGCACAGAAAAATGAGACAATTGACCAGGCTCTCAGTAGTGCGATTAGCTCTCACGAAATGGATAAAAAAGCAGGGCTTCCCACGTTGCATCCTAGTCATTACTACTCCGACCAACAAAAAGTCGAGGATGATATCGCCACCTTTGGTTACCGGGGGCGACTTTTCTCAGGCACCACAGATGATACTGATAGTGACTGTGGGGCGCCAAGTTTGATCACCCGTGATTATCTCAGATCTCCTCTATTTCACCGCGGTGGCAAAAAAAGCTTGCTCCGCCACTTAAATAACATCCAACATCAGTCTCCTAGTGCTAGGAACTCATCCCCAGAGGGTGAGCAAACATCCTTGTTTTTTGAGCAAGTCATTAAGCAAGTCATGAACCAGGGTGGCGACAGGGATCAAAATGATTGTGATACCCCACTTGTTATTGTTTGCGAGAATGCCCGTGTGTTAGCGCAGTGGCAAGAGCTACTAGCAGAGCAAAAAGATTGTATCGCTATCTTATCCAGTCCTTGGCATGTTCAAAAGATTCTTGGTGGTGAACAGACGATATTTCTTACCCAAGGTTGTTTGAAGCGGGATTATTTCTTAGTTAACGAAAGGATTCATTATATTCCTGCCTCATGGATTACCAGTGGCGCGCCGCCAGCCATCAAAAAACCCGATGATAAGAAGTGGCAGAACTTTTTGAAGTCCCTAAGTGATATCTCGGTGGGGGACTTGGTGGTTCATCGTGACCATGGAGTAGGACGCTACCTTGGTTTTGTTGATCTTGGTGTGTCCCACGGGGCTGCTGAGTGCTTAAAAGTTCAGTATTTAGGTGGTGATAAGATTTATGTGCCGGTGCAACATATCCACCTACTAAAGAAATATAGTAGTTCGTTGCCGGATGAGAGCGATGGGATGTCGTTTGAGGGAAGTAAACCAGGGGGAAAGCTTGATTCATTAGGTAAAGGAGGGAGTTGGAACAAGCGTAGGACCCAAGTCAAAAAAGCAGTGAAGGATATGGCGGCAGAGATTCTACGGATTCATTCGGAGAAGAAGTTGTCCCATTATCCTCCCTATGGTCCTCCTAGCTCCGAATTTCAAAAGTTTGTTCAGGATTTTTCATTTGTTGAAACCGAAGACCAGCTCCAATTTTGTGCTGATATGGAAAACGATTTCCAATCGGGTAAATCCATGGATAGGCTGTTAATAGGTGATGTGGGCTTTGGTAAAACAGAGATGGCTATGAGGGCTGCTGTACGAACGATCCTCGAGGGCTATCAAGTGATGGTTCTGTGTCCGACGACGATTTTATGCTTGCAACACACGGCCACGTTTAGACGTCGAATGAGCCAATTGAGTATTGTGGTTGAGGGGGTTAATCGTTTTATTAGTTCTGCTAAGATTAAAAAAATCAGCGAAGATTTGGCTGGTGGCGGGGTGGATGTGGTTGTTGGCACTCATCGATTACTATCGAAAATGTTTCGCCCGAAAAAACTAGGCCTTGTTGTTATCGACGAAGAGCAGCGTTTTGGTGTGTCTCATAAAGAAAAGCTGAAATCCCTCAGGGCTGAAGCATCAGTGCTTGCCCTATCAGCCACCCCGATTCCCAGAACAATGCATATGTCAATGCTGGGTTTGCGGGACATTTCCTTGTTAACAGTGGCGCCAGAGGGTAGATTAGCTGTGAAAAACACGGTGACCACTTGGGATGATCAACTTATTCGCCAGGCGATACTGAGTGAAATTAGGCGTGGTGGCCAGGTATTTTGTGTTCATAACCGTATCCATGACATCGAAGAGTTTCGCAGGCGACTCAAAGTATTATTGCCGGATTTGGATATTCGTATTGCCCACGGTCGTATGAAGGAGTCGGAGCTAGAACAGGTGATCCTTGAGTTTAGCCAAAATAATTTCCCGATTCTTGTTTGCACGTCTATTATGGAGTCAGGTATTGATATGCCTAATGTTAACACCCTAATTGTGAATCGCAGTGAGCGATATGGCTTAGCTCAACTATATCAGTTCAGAGGGCGAGTAGGCCGCTCAGGTGTTCAAGCCTATGCCTACTTTATTACAGCTCCGCAGGCGCAAATGACAGATGATGCGAAAAAAAGAATGCAAGTTATGATGACATATCAAGCACTCGGTTCCGGGTTTTCTATTGCTAGTTATGATATGGATCTTCGCGGTGTTGGTGATATTCTTGGTGCTGAGCAATCTGGGCATGTGGCCACGGTGGGTCTGGAAATGTACACGACGATGCTTGATGAGGCTTTGTCGAAAGCGAGGGGTGAAAAGTCACGATCCAGTCAAGATGTGGAGGTACAACTGAACCTAGCTAGTGGTTTTCCTAGTGATTATATTGGTAATGATCATGCTAGGCTCCAACTCTATAAAAAGCTTTTTCACCTCTCAGAGCAAGAATCTATCGATAAATTCTTTGATGATCTCACAGAGCAGTACGGGGCGTTACCTAAGGAGGTGGTAGCACTTAGCCATGTGGCTTCCCTGAAGCTAAGCTTAAAAGATTTGTGTGTGAGTTCTCTCAAAGAAGGCCCTGCTGGTTTATACACACTAAAAGTAGTTAACCCATCTGATCGTGTCATTGATGCTGTCTTACAGGCGATTAAAACCTCGCCGGAGACTTATAGATTCATAGACTCGGAGCATGTTATGATCAATCTTTCGCCTTATTCTGCCAAGCAAAGGCTTGTTCTCTTACCAGAGAAAATCAATTATTTTTTTCATGGTGAATTATGATAGCAAAGGACCGTGTCGCGTGGTTGGTGAGCTTGGGGGTGTCGGTGGTCTCTGGCTTTCTCATCTGGTATCTGGTGGGCGGCACTCATATTACTGGGGTTGTTCAAGGTGAAAAAATCCTAGATTTGTCAGAGAACGAAGACACTCCCGTGATCACGGTGGGCTCGCAAGTGGTCACTATTGGTGATATTGATTTTGAGCATAAACTACTCACCCAAGTCGTGACAGATGATCAGGAGCACATTCAGGATTCGAGTACACGTCAAGAGTCTTCCTGGCGCAATATCCGTCAGTTTTTGTTGCAAGCGATTATTAAGCGGAAGGTGCTTTTTTTTATGGTGAAACAAGATCGTGATTTTAACTTAAGAGATCCAGAACTACACCGATCGTGTTATAAAGAAGGTCAAAAGTTTTTAGCGGCTAATCCAAACTTCTTTGCTCGTCATGATTACCGTAAGAAAATGGAGTTGCGAATTTGTGAGACTTATATGATTGAGAGGTATGTTCAGGATCTACTTACCGCAGGTGTGAGTGTGAGTGGAGAGCGGGTGAAACAGTATTATATCACTCATCGCTCCCGCTTTCTCAGTCCGAAGAAGGTTATTATTCGACATATCCATTTAGTGAATGAAGGCGGGGCTAGGAGGGTGCATGCTTTGGTTCGACCTAGTAATTTTGCCCAACTGGCTAAAAAACACTCTATTGCCCCGGAAGCAAAAGAGGGTGGTTTACTAGGGCCTTATGCCGCTCGTGAGGTGCCGAGGTTTTTAGTCGATGGTTTTAACTTGCCATTAGGTCGTGTGAGTCCTATTATTAAATCGGCATATGGTTATCATATTATTTTGCCATTAAAAAAATTTGCTGAGAGAATCAAAAGTTTTGATGAAGTGAAGAGTGAGATCGAGGAGAGTTTGGTGAAAGAACAAAAAAAACAAATATATGAGGATTGGTTAAATCGCGCCCTGAATACGGTGTCGATTACTTCAGAGCCCTATATGTTAATGGGGGGCTTATAATGCAGAGTGTTTGTTGGTTGATAATCATGACAGCGCTGTTCCTCGCCACTTCAGGAAACCAGTTGGTTTGGGGTGCAACTGAACCAGAGGGTGATGTGGAGATAGATTTTTCCGATAGAATTGTGGCGGTTACAGGTGAAACTCCGATTCTTCTGAGTGAGGTTGAAAAAAAAGTCACCGCAGGGCCTTTGATACAACTCAGTGACTATCCCTTATCTGACAATGATCCTGACTACGATAGAGCATTACAAGACGCAGTTAATTTTGCTTTAATTCGCAATTACGCTGAGAGTATTGAAATAGATGTCACAGAGGGAGAGATTGATACTCAGCTCCAAGAGATTTTACAGAGCCAAGGAGCCACCCAGAATGAGTTAGAGGTATATTTAGAGTCTGAAAATATCTCTCTGAGTGATTACCGTGATGATTTAAAAAATCAAATTTTGATTCAGAAGTTCCAGAGACGGGTGGTGGCGCCAAGTTCGCGAGTCACTGATCAGCGGGTTCGCGAGGCTTATCAGAAAAAATTTCAATCATCGCCATTTGACGTGTCTTTTAATCTGGTCCAGGTTAAGCTGACCTCTGTTACTGAAATGAATGAGATAGAGCAAAAAAATATGGCTAATCAAATGTATCAGAAAATCCTTAGCCAGAAACTAAAGTGGCATCAACTGGACGCGAAGGAGGT
>JAPOQT010000211.1 GCA_026710525.1 Pseudomonadota bacterium | reverse complement strand
CTTGAAGCCATTCAGTCAAATGACATCACTGCCAAAATCTTGCCACAAATAACCTTGCACTGTTAGGGGAAAATAAGTTATAATGCCTCATCCCGGCTTATCTTTGGGTTGGGTTAACTCCTATTTTTGTAACACAACCACCCTACTACCACCTTTAACAACGAGGCACCTATTATGAAAAGAAGCTTATTATCGTGTAGCCAGGCATGCTTACTGGCGATGATATTCCTCATGCTCACACCAACGACAACCTACGGTCAATTAACACTGAAATATTTAACAACATTTCAACAAGAAGAATTACTGGAAAAAGCAGCCGAAAACATGGACCAATACATTTCTCGTGACAACGAGATTGTGAGAACTTTCCTCAAAAATAATTATGACTACTCATTTAGTCTATCATGCTCCTCAAGACAAAGATGGAAAATCGCTGATATACGAGAAACAATTGTCCCCTCACTCATATTTTACATTGAGTGGCTGATCGAAGATGATATTGAATTTTGGCATGGTGAAGAGGCGGTCGAAGAGGTTCGCTTAATGACCAGCGTTTACGTTGCCGCGCTAGAGACAATTAGCGAAGATATGGGCAAGTGTAACTATTCATACAACTAACTCAAAGGGTGATCAACTATCCAATACTCATAGTTCCGTTCGTTAACCACTCGCGGTGTTTGTCTGTTATTTATGTCTCTTGCTAATAGCTATGAGTCATCTCAATATAGGAACGGATCATGAAATCATACTCAGTAAATCACACACATCAACCCCAAGAAGAAGATGATCCTTGCTCGTTAGAGCAAATGGCAGCTGTTAATCACCTTAGTGGCCCTATTGTGGTTTTTTCCGGTGCTGGCAGTGGTAAAACCAGGGTTATTGTCCACCGGATCGCTAAACTCATCGAAGAGCACCGCATTCATCCTGCTGCCATATGTGCTCTCACATTTACCAACAAAGCCGCCCTTGAAATGAAAGAGCGTGCCTTAGTCCTCACCCCCAAAGCGCGGCACTGTTTAATTTCTACTTTCCACAGTGCTTCAGCACGTTGGTTGCGTGAATTTGGGGATTACCTGGGCTTTGATGGTCAGTTTTCTATTTTAGACTCCAAAGAAAGCGACAGCCTAATTAAAAAAATCCTGCAAAAACTCGAAGCAAGAATGATGTCAGGAGAAGAAGAGGTTATTGAGAGTCTTGAAAAACCTTGGGAAGAAAAAGAAGAACAGTTTTCTCTCCGTGACTACCGGCAATTTATTCAAAAACTCAAGTCCCAAGCACTCACTCCCAATCTGCCTTACACAAGAGTGTATTGCCAAGAGCATGGTCCAAGCTTTGTTTTTGAAGTTTACAAAGCCTATCAGCGTCTCCTTAAAAGCAGTAACAGCATGGATTTTGCTGATTTACTTTTACATATACTCACCCTGTTAAAAACCGAGAAAGACGTCAAAGCTAAACTACAAAATCGCTACCAATACTTTTTGGTCGATGAGTATCAGGATGTTAATCCTGCTCAATTTGAAATGATCTCACACCTGGTCGGCCCGCCTCATAATTTAATGGTGGTCGGCGATGATGATCAATCGATTTATTCGTGGCGAGGCGCTGACCCGCGCAATATTCTTAATTTTCAAAAAAGTTATCCCGAAGCTAAGGTTATCCATCTTGAGCAGAATTACCGCTCAAGTGGCACAATTATTCAAGTGGCTTCTCACCTCATTGGCCATAACGAAACTCGGGTGGCAAAAAAACTCTGGACCGCAAACCCTGCCGGAGAAATCATAGAACATTACTCCATGGAAAACGGCACCCAAGAAGCAATGAAAATTTGCCAGATGATTGGCGAGGAACGAGAACAGTTTGCCTTAGCAGATATTGCTGTTTTTTACCGCACTAACGCCCAGTCAAGGGAGGTTGAGGATGCCCTTCTTGCTTATAATTTACCTTATAAAATCTACGGCTCCCTCAGGTTCTATGATCGAGCTGAAATCAAAGATCTCTTAGCTTATATGCGTCTTGCGATTAATGCCAAGGATGATGTTGCGTTTCTCAGGGTTATTAAAGCCCCTTCTCGTGGTATTGGAGCTAAATCAATGACCGTTTTAGCCAACATCGCAGACGAACACCAACTATCTTTGTATGAAGCATTACATCTTATCCATGATCAGCAAGGAGCCAATCTCGCGACGATTTTGTCCCCAGGGTTGATCAAGAAGTTTTCTGCCTTAGCACAAGAGCTTCATCAAGTTTGTAACGCCATCGCAAACGACTCCCTGGATCAGGTCGTTGGCACAATCCTCGGCCATATTGATTACCATCAGTACCTTAAAAAGGTCTACAAGGATCAAGCCGAAGATAAACTGGAAAACGTCACTGAGCTCTCCGCTGCTATGGCTGCCTACTTAGAACAACACCCCCACGGTCAACTTAAAGAATGGGTGCAAGATATTTCCTTGGCTGGCAGCGAACAAGAAGGCGTTAAGGGGGTGAGTTTAATGACGCTTCACGCCGCAAAAGGACTTGAGTTTAAGCGGGTCTATATTGTAGGCTGTGACGATGGCCTGCTACCTCACAGCAACTCCCTTGCTTCGCCACAGAAAATCGAAGAAGAGCGTCGCCTATTCTATGTCGGCCTAACCAGAGCTATGGTAAAATTAACCTTAATGAGTGCCACGGAAAGAAGAGGCTTTTATGAGTGGAAAGTTTATCGAAAATCCAGATTCATGAAAGAATTACCCTCAAAACTCATAATCTCACACAAAGTGGATTACCTGCCGAACGTGACAAAAGGGATTTCCCTAATGAACCGACTATGATCAATAACAACTAAATAAAGCAAGTGTTCGTTATGCTTTATATATATTGGGGTAGAATTCTCTGTGTTTTATTCTACGGTTTGTTAACCCTTGGTATACTGCGAGGTAACAAATCACTTAGTGACTATTTTGTCCTCAAAAAAAAACAACTTGCTTTGCAAAACACCGTCGATAGTTTAAATGCTGAAATCCATCTCTTAAAACAAGAGATCCATCGCATTGAACAGTCAGAAGAATATGCTATCAAGGTCCTCAAAGACAAATACCATGTGATCGAAGACAATGAAGAGCTCATCTTCTTTGATCACACCTCGCCCTAAGCTATCATACACCTGAACAAAAAGTAAATGGGGTGGTTAGAGGGATTTGAACCCTCGAATGCCGGAATCACAATCCGGTGTGTTAACCCCTTCACCATAACCACCATATCATGTATCTTGCTGCGGTTGATACGAGCTAATATTAATCTTATGATTGTTCCGCTCTTTAGATAACCAAGCTCTGAGAAATTTTTGCATATCTTCCATGCGCAAATGATAAATCAGTTGGTCTTTCTTTTGTAAGAAATCTGAGCTTAACCCCGACTTTTTACCAGTCACATAAAAGATATTCCAGTAACCAGAAAGCTCCACTGGCGCACTCACACCCCCTGGCTCTAAGCCCTCTACAGCTTGACGAATAGGTTTAGCTAGCTCAGACAGATG
>JAPOQT010000210.1 GCA_026710525.1 Pseudomonadota bacterium | reverse complement strand
ATCTAACAACTCCTCAATATCTTTTTGCAGAGCTGGCAAAATTTCGTCGTCTGGACTTTCTTCATCAAGGTCAGGAACACTTTGCTCACTAGGATTCAAGGGGCTCATTAACAAAGCACCAGCCAACATTGCCCACACTTTTTGCTCGTCAGCCGCCTGAGCATCTTTTCTTTGATCAAAACACTGATCAATATTTTTTTGATAACGCTCCAGTGTTGCAACAACTTGATCATCCCATTCAGCAAGTGAATCCCTCAGACGATCCAACTCATTGACGTAGCTTTGGAGTACATGATCTTGAGAATTATCCGGTAATGTGTGATCTGTCTGATACTCGGGGCCACATGTTTTCGGCGGTGCCTTTGAAAACAGCTCCGGAACACAGGCTTTGATTTTTACGCTGATGTGTTGTGACGGGAGATCTGCTGTGCTAATTTTCACCCGGTTGCTCAAAGGTTCTTTGTGACGACAACTTGGTTCTTTATCTGGATCTTGTGACTTTGAACATAAGGATACCTCAAACATCTGGGTCTTTGGATGAGCGCTTATTTCCACAATGAGATCATAAAAATCCTTGTGTGGTCTCGGATGATTAGTCAAGGAAACATGTCTGATAACAAGATCATCTGGATCCACCTTAACTTTTTCAATAATAGCTAACATCTTAGCATCATATTCCGATATTTCAGCGGGGCCTACGTAGCTTACCCGAAGAGGTTCACAACCTAAAAAAAACCATACACCACAAATGAACACACCACGTTTTATCATCATAACTTACTCACCGCTCTGCTGAGCCATACTTTTCATAACGTCCTTAACCTTCCTATCAACTCTTGCCATGATAGTGGCGAAATTAGGATGACAAGAGTAATTATCCGACACTTGCTTCTTAAGTGACGATAACTCAACTGAAAAACCTCGATCTGTTTTGGTTAAAGAATCGTTGCGGCTATCAACATCAATGATGACTTTTTGGTTTAAGGCTAATCGAAACGTTAGCTCACTAGGTAGTGTGCCTGCGTCTTGGATAATTTCCATCGTATGAATTTGCTTAAACGGTAGAAAAAAGTTTTCGCTCTTTTTTTCATCAAAAAATTTGATCTTCTGGTTATTACCCACAAATGATGATGATTCATATTGCTCATTAATGCGTATTTTCACAGCCACTGTACTGCCTACACTTGCCCTAACCTGAGTAGGTTTTAAACCATCATTAGAACAAAGACTATCAGTAATATAAGCGCTACTAATAGGAGCACTAAAAGGACATAGATCGTGAAGTTTTTTCGCTTCTCGACAGAGCTCTTGATTCGTGAGAAAAAGTAACTGATAGGCTTCTCGCTGCATTTCATATGCAGCTTTTGTGCGCTCAAGAGCACTCTGATCACCATCTTGACTCTTCGCAAAGAGTGTTGAACAACATAAGCCTATGCTGAGAATAATGATAACTGCTGGATATTGATAATTCTTCATGGGCTTCTCTATTATTAACGATGTTTAATCATTGCGTTTTACTTTTTAACCCTGCACACGTCTGTTAATTGCCACAGTTTTTATTTTCTAGCATTTTTTGATAAGCTAAGTTGTTTGTGAGTTCTTCCTTGTTGATAATGATCCTACTCCCATCACCACTAAAACGTTTGTTTAAATTGTCTGCTGAATAAACTTCGACAGGAGATTGCAGTGCCCCCACAGATAGGATGAGTGACTTAATCGTCCAGTCTTCATTTGAGAAATATTGATCACCATTTTGAATAATCTCAATTTTTTCTATGCTATTAATTGTGTAAGCCAAATTAACAGCGAAGACATGAGGCTTCGCAAACAAAGCATAATCCAGAACCTGCTTAACTAAATTAGTACCAAAACGCAAATAAAATGACGATAGATCCGTATCAGGCTCAGAATCACTATGATGAGACGCATTGTCTGTAATATCTTTACCACTAGCTGTGACACCAGACAATTGAATACTCATAGTTTTAACAGGAAGTCCTAGCATACACGGCGGTTGTACGCCCTTGAGGTAGTTTTTTAGTTTGTGATTGGTTTCCGACTCTTTTTCCGACTTGTCTTGTAACTCTATTATTGCTTGATCATAGTCCTCCTGTGTCTTCATGTTTCGACCTTCCGCATCATCTGATCTCCCTGTCTTCTCTGACAATTCTGCCCCACCTCGAAACCTCGGTGTTCCACTATTTGACTCACAGCCCATCCCAATCACCATAAAAATAATAGAAACAATATAAATCATATAATCTGAGACTAGTAGCTAATAAGATCAATGGGACCATACGACTGCACATGCACACCATCTCTCAACATGACACGATGATTAGCTGATGACACTGTACTGGTGACGGACTTATCGATCCTATAGAATAATAATAAAATTATTATTAAAAATTCTGATAAATCATGATTTTAGCTATGACACTATCGTTATCACACTAGGGATCAATAAATTTATATTTTACCTATGATAGATCTGATAAAATAATAAAATAAAATTCTATTATCAACTATTATTTTAATATAACAGGGCTAATGAAGGATTAGCCACCAATTCAGACAATGTGTCGAGGAAACGAGCCCCTTCCTTACCATCGATAACGCGATGATCACAGGATAAAGTCACTGAAATTTCCTGGGATAACTGCCAACTACCATCGATTAGTTGCGGTGCGCTTCTCAGACGGCCAATAGCTAGGATCGCCGATTGGGGTGGGTTGATGACCGCCGCAAACTCATCAACGGAGCTGCGTCCTAAATTAGAAATCGTAAAGCTTCCTCCCGTAAGATCAAGATCACTCCTCGCTTTACCACCAGCCTGACACTGCTGAATAAGATAACGTGACCTCTCGGAAATATCATACACACTCATTTGATCGGCATCATGAATGACTGGAGTCACCAAACCATCATCTAAAGCAACTGCCATGGCTATATGAACAGCCCCCTTTTCAAGAATATGATCCTGCTGCCAAAACGATCTCACAATGGGATGCTGACGAACAGCTCGTGCCACTAAATAAATAAAACAATCGTTTAATGAAACTTTTTGAGCACTACCTGCAGGCCTATGGGTGCTAAGATGTTGATTCCAGACTTGACGCATCCCTAACAAAGTGTCAAGCTGCCAGGTTGACTTCAAATAATAGTGAGGAATCAGTTGTTTACTAGCGGTTAAACTTTTAGCAATACTTTTACGCATTAGGCTAATTGGGATCACTTTATCTGGTTTTTGACTAAGGCGCTCAACTGAATCAGAAGTTGTGGTAGGTAATAAGGATTTCTTGGTGCCTGAGAGAACCCCCTGCACGTCACTTTTTATAATCCTACCTCTTGGGCCAGATCCTTGAATATCAGCTAATATCAAGTCATGATCTGACGCTAATTTTTTTGCTAAGGGTGACGCAATCACTCGCGTTAATGATTTTTTCTGCTCGTGAGCCGCCGATGCTGCCACCTCAGCATGGCCCGTGTCCTCAGTGGCCACATTTGCTTGTTCCGACTCATCTTGATGAACAGGTATCTCTTTTTGCTGAGATAACGAGCGAATTAAGTCATCAAGATTAAAAGCAGTGTTTTTTTCTTCAGAAATAACAGCAATAGGAGCTGTGAGAGGATACTGAGAGCCAGGATTTGCTAACACTTTTCTGAGATAACCACTCTCTGGTGAATGATACTCCATCGTCGCTTTATCTGTTTCAATTTCAACCAGAGGATCACCTTCTTCAATATAATCTCCCTCTTTCACAAACCAACAAGAGATTCCTCCTTCTTCCATGGTGTCTGATAATTTCGGCATGGTGATCAAAACCGGCTGACTCACAACAACTCCTTCACATGTAAAATCATGATCTACTTTGATAGGTTAGTTTCTCTAATAGAACTTTCAGTTTCTGACGCGATGGTAATACTTCTTTCTCCAAATGCTCATTATAAGGCATAGGCACAAAAGCACTGGCCAGTCTTTCAATGGGAGCATCGAGCTCATCAAAAGAGTGACAACCAACCAAAGCAGCAATTTCAGCTCCCACAGAAGCAAATCCCCATCCCTCTTCCACAATAACCATACGATGGGTTTTGGCAATTGAGGTAAAAATCGTCTGCTCATCAAGGGGTTGTAAAGTGCGAAGATCAATGACTTCCACCGATAAACCTAACTCATCCTCCAAAGAACTCAAATACCTCATCACACCACGCAAAGCTTTACCCCAACTGACTAATGTTACATCCTGACCTTCTCTGGCAATACGCGCCTGGCCAAGGGGCACAATGTGCTCGCCCTCAGGAACCTCACCCTTATCACCATACATCATTTCAGATTCAAGAAAAATAATACAGTTGTCACTGCGAATAGATGATTTTAATAAACCCTTGCCATCAGCAGGATGACTAGGACAGACAACCATAAGACCAGGAATATTCGTGAGCATTCCTTCGACATATTGAGAATGCTGTGAACTGAGCATATGAGCGCTACCGTTGGGAGCACGAAATACAAGAGGCATGGTAAATTGACCACCACTCATATAGCGCATTTTAGCCCCATGATTGATGATCTGATCAAAAGCTTGAATACCAAAATTCCAGGTCATCATCTCAATAATAGGACGTAGCCCAGCCATAGCAGCACCCACCCCTAAACCAGCAAACCCTGCTTCAGAAATCGGTGTGTCAACAACTCTTTTTTCACCAAAACGAGATAATAAACCCTTTGACACCTTGTAGGCCCCATCGTATTCAGCCACTTCCTCCCCCATGAGAAACACACGAGAATCTCGAGCCATCTCTTCTGCCATCGCCTGCTGTAATGCATCACGAAAACTCATTTGTGCCATAGTATCTCGCTCATCATAGTTAGTTTAGAAGTCACCTAAGCTTATGAATACACATGCTCATAAGCTTCTGATAATTCAGGATCCATATCTTTGTCAACACTCGCTTCAAGGGTTTTTAACGTGGCTTTAACTTTTTTATCCCACTGTTTAATATCATCTTTTGAGGCTATCTTGTCTTGAATCAATTTATCAGACAGATTTTTAATGGGGTCATCATGATTCATATAACCCTGTATTTCTTCTTTCGTGCGATAAAGACTCGGGTCCGATACCGAGTGTCCTTTATAACGATATGTGAGTGCTTCAAGTAGATGAGGGCCTGGTGCTTCTCTCATACCCTTGACTAGCTTGTTCACTTGTTGATAAACATCTAATACATTCTGACCATTCACCTGAGAGTGTGCCATATCAAAAGCTAACGCTCTTTTATAAAGGGTTTTAGCCCCCACAGATGTGGTTCGCCCAATATGGGTGCCCATGCCGTACAAATTGTTCTCGATAATAAAAAGTACCGGTAATTGCCAGATACAAGCCATATTCATCGCTTCATATACCTGACCCTGGTTAATGGCCCCATCACCAAGATAACAAACAACAACATGGTTTTCTTCATTGTAATGAATTTTCCAAGCCATTCCCACGGCAATCGGTACTTGACCACCAACAATGCCATGGCCACCATAAAATCTTTTTTCCCGAGAAAACATATGCATTGATCCACCTTTACCACGAGAACACCCCGACACTTTACCAAATAGTTCCGCTAAAACATCTCTCGCTGGAATGCCTTTAGCGATGGCTTGAGTATGGGAACGATAACCGGTGATGACGTAGTCTTGGGGATCAATAGCTCTTTGCACCCCAACACAAAGCCCCTCCTGACCAATATGGAGGTGACAAAACCCAGCAAACTTCATTTTTGTATAAGCAACCAGAACTCTCTCTTCAAAACGCCGGTAAAATATCATGTCCTGTAGAAGAGATATCAGAAAATCCGCTTGATAATCATCAGGCGCTTTTGAGCTAGCTTGGAGAGACATAGTATATTCCTAAGTGAAAGGTGTGGATGAGTATAAGTGGGATCGGTTCTTTAAAGACCGACATTTTTCAGTTGTTGAACAATATCTAACTGACGTTTCGAGAGCTTATCTGGAGTTTTAACCTGAAGCTCAACATATAAATCACCCTTACTACCTTTAGGTGTCACACGCGGAAAGCCTAAACCTTTTAATCGACATTTAGTGCCGTGCTTAACTGGTGGCTTTAACGTCACTGTTTTCTTGCCAGCCAATGTGTTCACCTCGATCTGAGCACCAAGCAACGACTCTGAGAGGGATATGTCTTTTGATGTCACCAAATCATCCCCTCTCCGAGTAAACTGGGGGTGATCTTCATATGTGACAGTAATATAAAGATCACCATACATACTTCCCATTAAGGCGCCGCCTTTACCAGCGATCTTTAATTTGCTTCCCGACTTCATCCCAGCAGGAATCGTCACTTTTAATTCATGAGAGCCTTGTCCAGGAATGGTATAAGATATCTCTTTTTTGGTGCCATGATAAGCCTCTAAAAAAGTAATCTCAAGGGGGTAGTTAACATCCTGTCCTTTTACTGGTCTCTGCCGTCGATGAAATCTGGTATCAGCACCACCAAACATAGCGCTTAAAATATCATCGAGATTCAGATCACTAACATGAGAAAAATCAGCCCCTGAAAAAATATCCTGTTGCGAATACTTCGCCTGAAAACCACTCGAGCCAAAAGCATCATACTGTTTTCTTTTCTTATCATCGGAGAGAACCGCATAAGCTTCACTGATTCTTTGAAATTTTTTTTCTTTTTGTTGACGTTCATGCTCGTTACTCGCGGTATCGGGATGATGCTGAAGGGCGAGTTTTTTATAGGTTTTCTTAATTTCATCAATACCCGCACTTCTCGACACACCAAGAACAGAGTAATAATCTTGTTGGCTCATTTCAGACAGCCTCTTTAACTTTCGGTGAGTTATAAATAGATCGTAAATTCTTCGGCAACAAAAACCTGATCCTTATGAGGATAAAGTTAGATCTGACAAAGCCATCTGTCAAGAGGCTAGTTTAAGTTCATAACCCCTACGTTTGTTTTGCTCTCCCTATCACATACAAGATCCTCTTACGAGAGTCTGGGATATAATTATTCTCTAACCGCTACCTTTAATTTCAAATATATCACATATAAAGCACGGAAAATGATTACATAACACAACAATATGATTAACAAAATAGACATGATTTCTCAGTAGTATATCTCGTGGGAACTGGGGTGAAGTCACATCTATCGAACAGTTCTCTGACTTATTTCTCTGTGATCACCAACAAACATCCTCACAAGAAGTCACCGTTTGATTAGGGCCTGAGTCGAGAAATCTTACTTGCAGATCTCTCTTCCTTTTCATACAATCAACTAACGACTCAACTATTCATTCCTTGGGTTTTGATCTGATCCGAGTCACCTTTTTTATTTTTTTATCGTTCGACGCTTATGCTTAAATCAACTGAAACATCAATGGATAATATTCACTGGCAACCTCGTTTTTCAGCTACTGATCTCGATCAAAATAAGATTATTGCTGAAATTATGTCTCACAGAGATCAGCGTCCTCCTCCCACCGAGAACTATAGCGATCCTGTGGTTACTCACATATGCGAAGCACTCCGCCACGCTATCCATCAGAAAAAACGTATCCTACTCTACGGAGATTACGACGTTGATGGCACCATGAGCTGTGTTCTGTGGATTTGGTTTTTTCAAGCTATTCAATTTGATCATTATGATTTTTATATCCCAAGAAGAGAGAAAGGATACGGAGTCCATCTTGATGTCATTCAAGATTATGTGAGAACAGCATCATGTCAAGTGGTGATCACCATGGATACGGGAGTGACCGCTGGTGCTGTTGCTAACTGGTGTCACCAAAATCAGGTCCTCTTCATCGTCACTGATCACCACGAGGTCCAGCCTGATAAACTACCTAAATCAGGGTTGGTTATTAACCCTAAACTCAGTCATAATCGTGATTATGATAACTTATGTGGCGCTGGTATTACCTACCTCGTCATCGACGCCCTAATTCGTCACTCACACTTCATGCTACCAGCCACTTTTTATAAAGATGCCTTGACGATTACTGCCCTTGCTACCGTGTGTGACGTCATGCCTCTCTCTGGTGGTAACCGTCGATTAGTCCAAAACGGTTTAACATTTTTTGCTGAATCAACACGACCTATTCTATTAGCACTAAGAGAGCGTTTTTGTCGCGGAGCACCTGAAGTCACCGATTTTTCATTTCGCATCGGTCCTCTCATCAATGCTGCCGGACGATTAGCTGATGCCACTCTCGTGGTGAAAGGATTTACCCAGGATCAACACCCCCAAAGTCTTGAACACAACATCCAGGAACTTATCGCGATTAATCACCAGCGGAAAAACCTGAGTACACGTATCCTCCATGAGGCTGAACTCATACTACAAGAGTCACCTCATCTGTTAGAATACCCTTTACTATTTCTTGGTCATGAAAACTGGCATCCCGGTGTACTAGGTATTGTTGCTGGTAGACTAGCTGAAATGTATCATAAACCTACTTGGTTATTCAGCCTCAATAAGGATAAGCAAGAGTGGATAGGATCTGCCCGTAGCATGCCGCAAAAACCTGATAACAATAAGAGTTTTGACCTCTTAGATGCCATGGTGTCAGCTGAGGAGCTCTTTCACCGATTTGGTGGTCACAAATCGGCAGGCGGCTTTGCTTTTCCCGAGCACCATAGAGACAAAATATTTCATCAATTACTTACCTATAGTAACAATATCTATCACCAATATGCTGAGTTATGGCAAGTGGTCACCTCCTATGACTGTGAGCTTTCATCTCCCCAAATAAGTGACTCCTTAGCCAAAGCTATAGCACAGCTTCAACCCTTCGGTCATGGTTATGAAGAACCAGTATTTCTCATCAGAGGGCATTTAGCTCGGTGTGACTATTACCATAATAAAAACACTGGCAAACCAGGCCATACAGCTCTATTTCTCCATATATCCAGTGACAGTCAGTCACCTAACACCTTCGATAATCCGAAAAAAGTTATTTTCTTTAACCAGCTTATACAACCTACTGACGCAAAAGAACATCAGGTTAAATGCTTAGTCCACATGAGATGGTCATTATTTCGTTCAAAATGGCGGATGGAACTGATTGGTATCAAAGTTCATTTATCGCCAGGAGGTGGTTAGCATCATCCAGTTAAAACAATCAATTTTTGATTATACCAACCATGAAATCTATATCATCTCTGCTCAGTGGCAAAAGAAAAGATGGGGATTTATTGCCACATGGGTCATACCCCTCACCCTTATGGGAGAATCTAGACGCTTCCTCATTGCTGTATCGCCTCTCAACACCACATGGCCAGCTATTGAGCACACAAGGGAACTAGCCATTCAAATGCTCGCACAACATCAAGCAGAACTCGTGGTCCCTTTCGGAACAACAGCTAGTCTCCATCAAGATAAATTTGACGGACTTCAGATGAACCCAAGATCTCATCTACCAGTCATCGAAGGTTGTGTCGGTTACATTGAATCTCGGGTTGTCGCTATTATCAAGAGCGATCAAGCACCTGGTAGACGACTTGTTATCTCTGAATCAAAGAAAACCGTCACAACCCATACCCAGGGTAAGGGTAACCTTATACCTCTATCGACAAGAGAACTCCCGAATTTACTATCAAAATCCGATCTTCATACCCTAGCGCAGTATAAGCAGCAGATGCATGATTCCAGCTATTTTTCGTAATCAATAGGACAACGAAAAGCACTATTATAATCGCTTTTAGTCCGATTACACTCAGCCTCGCTTAACTTAACGTAACAACCCTGAGCCTTCTCACAAACCGAATGAGCCGTACCTTTTGTCATTAAACAAGTTAGATATTGACTCTTCTTATCTGCTGTCGTGCATTCAACAGATGATGTAGCTTGATCACCACCTTTACTTAATCCTGACGGCGGTATCACATTTAACTCATTATTGCCACCCTTGCCAAGAGTATCAGTATCTGGTGCAGGTTGAACACTAGTTTCAGTATTGACCTTATCACCTTCGCTTGGTGTACCCGACTCACCACTTGTATCCTCTGACGGATCCGGCGTTGTTTCACCAGTGGTTGTTTCTGGTAACTCCTCAGTTTCTGGTTGCACTGCTGCTGGCTCCACCGCCACACACATACCATCAACTTTCTCTTCACCCTCGCCACAAGTCACGTTCATTTTCCT
>JAPOQT010000209.1 GCA_026710525.1 Pseudomonadota bacterium | reverse complement strand
TCCTGCAATTGTTTGATTTCTTCAGGGTCTTTTGATTGACGAGTAGTTTTGACAGTACGACTCGCAGGTGTGCCGGTGTCTTTTTTTCGGAATGCTACCAATAGTCAAACCACAGTGGCACCATTTTTTAACTTAGGACATGATATAAAAATACTTTACTCCATTTTGATGGCGGTCAAGGTCACAATCACTGTTGTTTATTATATCATAGAAACTCCAATAAAAAAACTACAGAAAGACACTACAATTTTTTGTATAAAGAGATAATAATCTAACAGCTATCATTATGGTAATGATGGCTTTAAACCACTGATAATTAAAGGAAAAAATTACTTTTTGATTCGATAACTACTTCGAATAGGGTAGACGTTTTTGAGTAAAATTACATCTGAAATGTCAAAGTCAGGAGAATCTGTGGCACAGACTCTATACATTCCATGGGGGTTTATGATATAACGGAGCGTGATCAAACTAAAGGCCATTATGGATATGCTATGCCGATCTTGTGTAATCCCACCAAAATAACCCATCATCTTGGTATTACTTATCCGATTATCCAAGCAGGGATGGTTTGGGTGTCAGGAGCCAAACTGGCTGCCGCCTCCTCTGAAGCTGGATGCCTGGGAGTGTTAGGGGCAGGTTCATTAACAGGAGAACTACTAAGTCAGCATATTCACAAGGTCCAGAAACTCACAAAGAAGCCTTTTGCCGTTAATTTCCCTATTATGTATCACGGCACTGAACAACAGGTTAACCTCGCTCTTCAGATGGGAGTGAAGATATTTATCATGTCGGCTGGTAGCCCGAAAGTATATACCAAAAGAATCCAACAAACAGGTGCCCAAGTCTGGCATGTGACCTCGTCTCCCCTCTTAGCTAAAAAATGTGAAGATGCTGGTGTGGATGGTGTTATTGTCGAAGGATTTGAAGCAGGAGGCCATAATGGTCGTGATGAACTCACCACCCTTGTGTTGGTTCCCCAGGTCAAGAAAGCGGTTAATTTACCTGTGGTGGCAGCTGGTGGCATTGCTTCAGGTGAGCAAATGCTTGCTGCCATGGCTCTGGGCGCTGATGGTGTTCAAATTGGTTCCCGATTTGCCACCACTGTGGAATCAAGTGCCCATGAAAAATTTAAGCAAGCGATTGTGGCAGCAGCACCATCGGATACCCATTTAATGATGAAAAAGATTGCTCCGGTACGATTACTGAAAAATCACTTTTACCAACAAGTCCTCTCTTTAGAACAGTCAAATGGCTCTACTGAAGAATTACTCGCGCTTCTTGGTAAGGGCAGAGCTAAAGCTGGCATGCATGAAGGCGACCTCACAGAAGGAGAACTAGAAATTGGTCAAGTGAGTGGCATGATCTCTGACATCCCAACGGTTGCCGAGCTAGTAACCCAGATTATTAGCCAATATGAACAAGTAAGAACACACTTAACCACCTTAAAGCTGGATTAATATGCTTGAGAGATCTTTGAGCTAAGATCTTACTCTGACCGTGCAGATAAATTGTCACAAACGTGATCTTCGTCAAAGTAAAGCTTACTGTATTCAGGACGATGCCGCAACATGGGATCTTGCCAATACATACCACCTTCAGTATTCGGATCATAAGAAGAGTGAAATGGTGCATCTATGTCCTCACGATTATAAATGACGATATCCCTACTACCTGAAGTAACCGTAATACTCAATCCTCTGAGCTTAAAACGATTCCTTTCATGATAGCGATAACGATCAAATTTTTGTTTTTTATTGCCAAAAAAACCAGTTTGATACGTTTTATGATACTTAGTCGTAAAAACATCAGGTATACGCCGAGAAATCTCTATGAACTCAATATTCGAGATTGTTTTACCCGCTAATTCTGGATTCGATTGACTTCTTTCCCATGGTTTTGTCCCAAAGAATCCTATGTCTGTCACAAAGTTAATTTCTTTCCCTAGAGAGATTTCTACCTTTTTTTTATCCTCATCAGAGTAACCAGCAAAAAACAAGTCACCCCTGGCCGCCTCACC
>JAPOQT010000208.1 GCA_026710525.1 Pseudomonadota bacterium | reverse complement strand
ACACTACTGACAAACTGACACCCTCTTTTTCTCACATGAATGGCCAGCAAGAGTTTGGACCGCTGTAACACCAAGATTGACTACATTACCTACGGATTTAGCCACAGCAGCAGCGTTACAAAGAATATCTTGTTGTCTACCATCAAAATTAAGCTTGTAGGGCACCCTTAACACATCTGTCCGAAAATAAACATCATCGAGATTAGGGTTATGACAATCCACCTGCTCTCCTGAGTTATTTCTCTGCTCTAAAAGACAATAACTAACATCCTGAACCTTAATCTCTAGCTCATTAACATAGCCACCATTATCCCGAATATAACCATCAAAGCTTTCCTCACCAACATCCTCACGACTCTTAAGATTCACAGCAAATGAGAGCTCTCGGCTATAAGCTGATCCCTCCATTGGCTGAATAATGCCACTCTCTATCACAGGGTTCTTAACAGGGATGAACCTAAAGACTCTTGAGTTTTGACCACAGTTTTTCGGAATAAACTCAATAGTCCATTTGTACTGACCACCTAATTTCGCCCAAAGAACAAGGTATTGCTGTTTTTTGTCACTCAACATTTTTTGAGTTAAAGAATTCCGATCATTCTTATCAGTGCGAGTATTTTGAAGAATTTTATAGTTGAATTGTATCGCCTCACACTCAGGATGCTGAGAGCCCTCAGGAGAGCTACAAATATTATTAGCATTAGAGCCTGCTTGGAAATTCTCTATTTCCACCGAAGGCGGATTAACACTACAACCACCAGCTAGTAATAAGACTAAGTTGATAACACCAATATGATAACTTTTCATAAGAAACCTATTTTGGATAAAAACAATTGGTTCCTAACCATAATCAGAAAGATGGGAACTGAGTTGCCTTCTTTTCGGAATGTTCATCCAACCCTTAAACCCATTGAATTTTAATTTTAAGTGTCACACATGAGATATTTTCTCTATCGAAGTATTTATGAATCAAGAACATGTTGGTAACACCAAATTATCCTGACCTTACCGACAAAAATCCCATCCACCCTTTTCCAATTATTTATACAGGTTATACAAGAACGTAAATCGCTAGTATTAAAGTATGATCAATTCCATACCGATAGCCGCCTAGTGTTTTTAATTTCATTTAACTGTAAAGAAGATAAATTATGATCCGCTTTATTTGGCTTTATCTCCTACTACTCATCTCTATTCAATCATGCCGCACTGTGGAGCGCGACGGTATAAAGACCATTAGTGTACCGCATCAACTTGATGGTAGCGGCACATTTATTGATCTCGATAGACCATTCTGTAAAAAATTACCTATAAAGTATGCGCTGCCAAGAAAATTCTCGAAAGATCTTCAGCGGCAAATTAAGTTCGCCCTCCTCACATGGGAATTGGCAACTGGTAAAAAATTATTTGAGGAAGTAACCTTAGAAGGAAAATTAACCGATCCTAGAAAACCTGAACTTGGTTTGGAGAACGAGATCCTTGAATTTCGCTTCCCTGACGAAATGAGATGTCCAACTGAGCCAGATTCTGGCGCCTGCGCCATTACCGACGTAAATGTTAAGGGACCAGAAGGAGGTCGTAGATCTTTGCATAATCGTGAAGCTTTTCTCAAAAAGCAGCAAGAAATGAGCGAAGAGGACTTTCAAAAGTTTGTTGATAAGTATACGAAATGGTTAAATTCAAATGAAGGAGGCATCAATCCACTAACTGGTGTTGATCTGGGTGATAGTGTTGGAGGAGCCATACTCAGCGATATTTACTATAATACCCTCGACTTTGAGTGGATAGATGCTGGTCATAGAACTGGCGTTGTGGGTAAAAATCCCAATGACATTCAGTCTATCACCCTTCATGAAGTAGGACATGTCCTTGGACTTGGTCATTCCCATGATGATGCTTCTATTATGTATCCCGCTCAACAAATCCAAGTGGACACCAGGGGTAGATTCCGTTACTACATAGGTGCTCCACTAAGAAAACTTAGTAAATCTGATGTGCAAAGCATCCAAAAAGTTTGTGGTTGCTCTGGAGAAGCCTGTGATCAAGAAGCGATTTATCGTAAAATACCTAAAATAAGCTATGACAAGATGCTAGAGCTCGTGGATAATCATCTTGGTCGTGTAGAACAAGAAGTTGACACTCAGTCAGGACCGAATGAACCAGCTGCGAGCAAAACCGAGAACACTCAACCGACTGAAGATAGTCGTGATACTATACCCGTCGATGGCGAAGACGACACGCCAGCGGTCACTAGCGAAGACGAAGAGTTTTTTTAAAACATCATTTTGTTTCAGAGTCTGTACGACGTAGCTTATACCGAGGAGCTAATTCTTGAAAACTTTTTAACAGCACTTTTTGCTGTTCTCTGGGTAAAGAATTCTTGTT
>JAPOQT010000207.1 GCA_026710525.1 Pseudomonadota bacterium | reverse complement strand
GTATTCTTAGTCGAGCTCGACTTGAGGCATTGGTCCTTGAAGCTAGCGAGGCTACAGGACATCGCCGTGACAAAGAGAAGATTATTCTTCGTGGTGTCAAAAATTACTTTAACACTCTGCGACAATATTTCATCCTAGAACGTGATTCCAGAAAAGCTAAGCTTTACCATGATTTTGTTCGTGCTGTGTATAAAGGAATTGATCGCCATGTTGAATACTCACCAACACGAGACATTCTCGAACTTTATCAACTCATGAACAACAATCCTCATGCTGGTATTGTGGGGAGTTTAGTCAACGTTAATCGAGATTGGGATAACCCTTACTGGCAAATTATTGAAGCCTATGACACCCATCATGAAAAGGTTTTTACCGATGATCTGCTTCGCCCAGGCGATATCATACTGGCGATGTCTACAGGAACAAAAAGCTTTTTAGTCGATACCAGCTACTCTCACACATTAATGGATTTGCTCCGACAATCAACCCATGATAATTACAAAAGGGGAAACAAAAAAACCTTATTAACATTGCGACCAGGCACAGACGGTCAAGCACAAACACGTCTTGTTTCACTGGTTGATGACGGAGCCCAATTACCTCTTATCACTGGATTTTTCCCTTTAAGCGCTAGTCATGAGAATATCCCTGAAGAAACGATGCTGGGTTATTTGAAATTACTAGCTTTCCCTGATGATGATGCCGCTCTTAATCAAGTTTATTATAGCCTAAATGAAGATATTAAGAGCATTATAGAATTCAAACCTGATGTCCTACTCATCGATTTAAGGACTCATAATTTTATGGATAAAGGTCATGGATCTTCAGAGACTATTAGAAAATTTTTGAGTTACTTTCTACCTTTTGACTTAGGCCTCGGCTACGTTCGGAGTCGTGATAGGAGTGGTATGGAGGATTCCCGACAACTGATATCTCAAATGCCAGAAAGTCTCTCCGAAGAAGACTATGAGAAACTCCAGTCGATACCCATTGTTGTCCTGACTTCATATCTCTCTCGAGAGTACCACGAATGGGTGGCACAAATATTTAAGTTTTATCAAAGAGCTATTTTGGTAGGTGACCCTCATACCAGGTCAAAAGACACAGTGAATACTTTGGCTAGTAAGCGGGAATACTTTTTATCTGTGCCAAATAGCAGATTGTACACCCCAAAAGGTTTAAATTTTACTAGTGACCCTCTTACCATTGACATCACCATTCCATCAATCACTCCTAGTCTAGAAGAATACTACGTGCGTTATGAAGAAGATATTTACGATGACAACCTCTTGTATGAAGTCGATGATTTGAGTAGTAATTACTCAGATTTATGGCTATCTGATGAGCTAAAAAAACAGCTATCAACGCGTTCTAAACAACGAGTTGCTCAAAATAGCAAATTTGATTTTTACCAAGAATTAAGAGCAGCAACCAAATCAGCCATAGGATTTAAACCGAAAGAAATCTCCTTAGATATATCTGATCTCGAGCGAGTCGACTCTGATCATTTAACCCCTAATGCTGTTACACTCGCAAAAGGTTTAAATTCCGAAAAGCGCCTCATGAATGCGGTGATTCAGCTGATCCTCCAGCATGATCATACCTTGATCGAAGCGATGAATATAGCTAACGACTATTATTATCACCACGCAGAAGGGAAAATGCCTAATCATCTCTCATGGCGGTTAGCCACCCATAATATTATTAAAGTGGAGGAGACACCTAATCAAGCTCCTACGCCAAAAGGAAAAAAACCAAAAAAACCCAAGAGAGGCTTTGATTAGATGACCGTTACATTAAAAAAATAGAGAGCAGGAGAATTTTTATTTGACATTCTATTTTTTTTCTCTATAATCGTCTGTTCACTATCACTTGCATGATGGCGAGATGCTTAGTGAGCTATACTCCTTCTGCTACGTGAGTAGGAAAAAGTTGCAGGAGTTACTGATAGGTGATAACTTCACCATCAGGTAGCATTCATAGTACTGATGATTCTGTGGTATACCTCATTCTGTGCCAGTTGAGGGCACTGACAACGACATGGGATCTAGCAAGAGACAATTGACCTTAACTACCGAAATGAGTTTATGATTAAAGCAACACAAAAAATCAGAATTAAGTTAGCCGGTTACGATCATAGGCTCGTCGATAAGTCGGCAGTTGAGATTGTTGATCGAGCGAAAAAGGCTGGAGCGAAAGTGACAGGGCCAATTCCACTGCCAACTGTCATTAACCGTTACACCGTATTACGCTCGCCCCATGTGAATAAAAAATCTCGGGAACAATTTGAGATCCGCACCCATAAAAGAGTGCTTGATATACTTGAGTCAAATCAACAAACTGTGGAAGCTTTAATGAAGCTAAATCTTTCCTCAGGAGTGAAGGTAGAAATTAAAGTTAAATAGTTAATAATAAGATAAGTGAAGATAGTATATGAGACCTGTTGTTGGCCTTATGGCTAAAAAAATTGGTATGAGTCGTGTTATGGATAACTATGGTGACGTTGTTGCCGTAACGCTGCTGTCAGTGGAAAAACAACAAGTGACTAAACTCATCTCTCAGGATAAACATGGCTACACTGGATATCAGGTAGGGTATTTTGAGAAGGCAGAGAAAAACCTTAACCGCCCTGATGTTTTCCGACTACGAAAGTCAGGCCTCGATACTCTTTTGGCACGGTTTTGTGAGTTTCGTACTGATAAACTAAGGCCAAATAACAAGAAAAATGGCCAAGAAGAAAGTCAGAATTCTCTCACAGTAGGCCAGTTACTAAGCGCTTCTGATCTTGATGGTGTGACTCATCTTGATGTTAGTGGGTTAACTAAAGGACGAGGGTTTCAAGGCTCAACTAAACGTTGGAACTCTAAAATCGCACCTATGTCTCATGGCTCTCGGTATCATCGAAGAACTGGATCTCTTGGTAACTGTACAACTCCAGGAAGAGTTATGCCTGGCAAAAAAATGCCTGGGCAATATGGCTATACGAGAAAAACATTGAAAAGTCTTGCGGTGTTCGTCATCGATAAAGAGAAAAATTTAATTGCAGTCAAAGGCGCACTCCCTGGCAACCGAGGTAGCACCTTAGAAGTTCGAGTTGCCGGGTGCTGTTTATAGGGATCTGATTTTGCAGTGGCATTTAATTAACATGGATGGTGATAACGTCGGTGAGATCACACTCCCGGACCCAGTCTTTGGAGCCTCCCTTAACATGGGACTACTTCATTCTGTGGTGAAGGCATATCAAGCTAATCGACGGCAAGGGACCCATGCAACGAAAACCAGATCTTTGGTTAGTGGCAGTGGCGCCAAACCATTTCGGCAAAAGGGTACTGGCCGAGCTCGGCAAGGAAGTACTCGAGGGCCTCACCAGTATCATGGTGCTGTAGCCCATGGTCCTCAGCCAAGAAACTACCGGCAATTTCCCAACAAAAAAATGAAACAACAGGCTATGAGAGTGGCTCTCAGTGATAAAGTAAGATGGCAAAAACTCCTGATTGTCGATCAAATTGAGCTCGAAAAATACTCGACCAAACTCGTGAGAAATATGTTAATTAAGGTCTTGCCTAATCTAGGAAAAACCCTTGTTGTTGATGAGCGTCAGGATGATTTGCTGTACAAATCTCTCCGCAATATGCATATGGCATCCAGCTCAACAAGCCAACTTGTTAATGCTGAGGATATTTTGTTGAGTCATTATTTAATTCTCACGAAAACTTCGCTTCATCACTTATGTGAGAGATTATCATAGTAAGCTGTTATGACTAGCTAGGTTTAGCTGCTCATCAAACATCGGAAGGTAAGAAACATGAAAAAACAAGGACGTAGCGAACGGAAAGGTTATCGTGATCAGCCAAATCGTGGTAAGTCAAATCGTGTCGGGCTTTATGATGTAATTATTGCCCCTGTATTGACTGAAAAAAGTCGCTACTTCATCCAATCGAATCAGGTGTATACTTTCTTTGTGCACCATCTTGCGACTAAGGGAGAGGTGATTAATGCTGTGGAAAGCTTATGGGATGTGAAGGTGCTCTCGGTGAATACTTTGATCCAAAGAGGGAAAGTTAAACGAACTCTCCAAGGAACGACAAAAAAAACTAACCGCAAGAAAGCCATGGTGAAGCTTATCGAAGGAGATACGATTCCTGTTTTTAATACGTAGAATGATTTCTTTTCAATAAACATTTTTGACTGAACTTGATAGTATTATGGCCCTTAAAATTTTAAAACCAGGCACCAACGGTCAGCGAGGAACTCAATTAGTTGATTACCGCCATCTTGACCATGTTGCTCCCTATAAACCCTTGACAAAAGGGGTCACGAAAAAAGGTGGGCGCAATAACACAGGACGTATCACCGTGCGTCATCAGGGTGGTGGTGCTAAAAGACGATACCGAATGATTGATTTTAAAAGATCAAAAATTGATATGGCAGCGGTTGTTGAAACCATTGAATATGACCCTAATCGGTCAGGTTTTATTGCACGCATTTTATACAAAGATGGTCAAAGATCTTATATTTTAGCTCCTAATACTCTCACAAAGGGCCAAAAAGTCCTCTCATCAAAAACCCGACGACTTGACGTGGTTCCTGGCAATGCCATGCTTTTAAAGGAAATACCACTTGGTTCTTTCGTCCATAATGTTGAGATGAGACCAGGTCAAGGAGGATTGTTAGCTCGTTCTGCTGGTAGTCGTTGTCAGCTGGTTGCTCGCAACCTTGGATTCGCTCAAATGCGTATGCCTTCTGGCGAAGTTCGTAAAGTCTCAGAACGATGTATGGCAACCATTGGTGTTATGAGTAATGTTGATCATGGCAATAGAAAAATTGGTAAAGCTGGTAGAAAACGTCACCTAGGGGTAAGACCCACGGTGAGGGGTGTGGCTATGAACCCAGTTGATCATCCCCATGGTGGTGGTGAAGGACGAACCTCAGGTGGGCGCCACCCAGTGACTCCTTGGGCTGTGCCGACGAAGGGTCATAAAACAAGGCGTAATAAGCGCACTGACAAGTATATTATTAAAAGACGTAAATAAAGGTTGGTTTATATCACAATTAAGCTAACGACTATTCTGTCGTCTTTATGTTTTTGATTGATTTTAGGAGAATTTGTGCCCCGTTCTATTAAAAAAGGTCCTTTTGTTGATGAGTACCTATTTAAAAAAGTTGAAAGAGCTAAGAAGGATCATAAACCTATTAAAACCTGGTCTCGGAGATCAACTATTATTCCTGATTTCGTTGGCTTGACATTTGTTGTCCATAATGGTAAAAAATTTGTCCCTGTCTTCGTCACCGAAAACATGGTAGGTCACAAATTAGGTGAGTTCTCGCCCACCAGGCAATATTTCGGTCATGGTGCTGATAGGAAAGTTAAAAAGAGCTAAGTTACCAACAAACCTCCATTTATTAAGATATGGCTATGGATACCGAACAAAAAGATAATCAGCATAACAACTCAGCAGCAACAGAGCAGCCTGAGGTGGTTAGTGACGACACCCACCAAGGTGGCGCCAAGACACCTCAAACAGCTAGCCATGATAGCCACCTTGAGCCAGGCGATGAAAGTAACACGCCCGAAGAGACTGAGGCAGTTGTTAGCCCAGAAAATCATGATACTCACAATAGCGACGAGGAAGAACCTTTATCCGCAGCTAATTCAGCAACGGTAGTGGTTGAGCCAACTGTGGTCAATGTAACAGATGATCAGACAGAGGAAAGGGACGTTAACACTACCTCCACTAGCATCCAGGAGATTGAGACATCAGTTGAGGAGAACGGTGTGGTAGTAGAGCCAACTGTGTTAACTTATCCTCAGGTAAGTCGCAAGAAACAAAAAACATCATCCTCAACAACATCTGCTGATGACTATCTCCTCAACGGCCCTACCGCAACAGCTAAACTATACGGGGCACAAATTTCTGCGCGTAAGTCGAGACTAGTAGCAGATCTCATTCGAGGTTTAAACTTAAAATACGCCTTGTACCTTCTCGCATCAACCCAGAAAAAAGCAGCTAAAATGTTTCATAAATTACTGCGTTCTGCCCAATCAAATGCTAAACAAATGGGGCTTGATGAATCGTTACTGGTGATAAAAACTGTTTATGTGAATGAGGGGCCATCTCGGAGTCGTTGGCGCCCTCGGGCGCGAGGCAAAGCATCGATGATTCTTAATAGATCATCTCATATGGTTATTGAACTCTGTGAAGCGTCTGAGAAATATTGTCAGTTAAGGAACAACAAACGGCGTAAAAGAGACCTCGTCAAAATGTTGCAGAAAAAAACTATCAGAAGAACAGTAACCAAAAAAGGACAGGAGTAACGTGGGACAAAAAGTTCACCCTTTGGGTTTTAGACTAGGCATTATTAGATCCTGTGAATCAACTTGGTGTTCAAAGAAAGATTATGCCAATTTCCTTATTGAGGATGTGAGAATTCGTGCTTATCTTCGCAAAGAATTTGAGTCAGCTGGTATTTCACGAATCGAAATACACCGAGCGGCTGAAAATCTCAAGGTTGATATCTTTTGTTCTCGCCCAGGGATCATCATTGGGAAAAAAGGTGCTGAAGCAAAGATGCTTAAGTCTAAACTCACAAAGCACTGTCGGATTAGGTCGAGCGAACCTACGTTGAATGTGATTGAAATTAAAAAACCTGATCTTGATGCTCGATTAGTTGCGTTCCAAGTAAAACAACAGCTTGAACGTCGGGTTTCGTTTCGTAGGGCTATGAAAAAAGTGATGAATCAAGCCATTAAAGAAGGGGCTCAAGGCATCAAAGTAGCTGTGGCAGGTCGCTTAGGTGGCGCTGATATGGCTCGAACTGAACAGTATAGAGAAGGGCGAGTACCCTTACATACCCTTCGCGCAGATGTTGATTATGGTACAGCTGAAGCCTTAACAACATACGGTATTACAGGTGTTAAGGTGTGGATCTATAAAGGTGATATTTTTTCTTAATTATCACTGATTACCAGCCTCAGTAAGCGGTAACATCGAGATAATTGACTCATATGAAACAAGTAAGAAAGTGATAACATGCTTCTTCCTAAAAAAATGAAATTTCGCAAACAGTTTAAAGGCCGAATCCGTGGTCTTGGCTATCGTGGTTCACAGCTATCCTTTGGTGACTATGGTATTGTTGCCCTTGACAGCGGCCGTATTTCATCGCAACAAATAGAAGCTGCTAGGATTGCTATGACCCGACACATTAAAAGAGGTGGTAAGGTCTGGATCAAGATTTTTCCCCACACTCCTATTACCAAGAAGCCGGCTGAAGTTCGTATGGGTTCTGGTAAAGGTTCGGTTGATCATTACGTCGCTAAAGTGAAGCCTGGGGTGGTGTTATATGAGATTGCCGGTGTTGAGAGAAAACTCGCTGAGGGCGCCTTAATGAGAGCAATGGCAAAACTACCGATTCGCAGTAAGCTGCTCATTAGAGAAGAAGATCCGTGGTTAAGTGGCCCGGCAAAAATTATCGTTAGTTAAACGCGTGATATCTAAAAAAGTGATCGTCAAATGGCTCAAATAAAATCAAAACTTTCCATGGATGAACTTCTGTCTTACGACCTAAGTGAGCTCATTGACATGGAAAAAAATCTTCGAAAACAACTGGCTCTTAATCTTATTGAGGATAAGGTGTCGTCTACGCCTCAGTCGAGTCAAGGGATGAAAAAATCAACTAAGAAGACCATTGCTCGTATTTTAACTTTAAAAAGACGTTATCAGCTAGCTTGTGCCCAACAACAAGATCAACAGCAGAGTCATCCACAAGAATATATGGCAAAACTAGCGGCTGACATAAAACAAGATAGTGACATGAAATC
>JAPOQT010000206.1 GCA_026710525.1 Pseudomonadota bacterium | reverse complement strand
TTGTTTTGGTGCTTGTGTGTGAGCAGGGTAAGGATGGGAGCCAGACTCGAAGGTTTTCCATGGCTGAAGGAGGTTATAAAGCGGCATGGCGCTTTCATCGTGGTAAGTTTCAGGAACAAGAATATCATCTTGGAGCCACCGTTGATATTGGCACGAGGTATGGTCTACAGTTTCTCAAGGAAACGATGGAAATTCATACTGCTCGTCTCGATGGTTATGAACTCGATACAGTAATCGGTAAGGAAGGTAAGCGTTACCACGATACCATTATGTTCTTTGCTGGTTTATCCCCCTGGTTTGAGTGGTATAAAACTCAGAAATACACCATCGGTATTGATGGCTTCTTGCGTGGTTTTTACCGCTGGTCTGTTGCTGATTCACCAAATCAAGCTGTTTTTCCGAGGCAAATGAGAGCCAGTGGTTATATGGAGTATTTGATATCCCCTACCGTGTTGGTTCGGTGGCGGATTCAAGCAGATCATTGGCAGGCATTAAGCTATGGATCACCGAGTAAATTCGGCACCGCCATTGATGTTGTTACTCAGTTTGATCCCATGTTCACTCTTCGCCTATCTGGGTTAGCCAGTCGTTATTTGACGGAAAAAAAGAGTTTTTTTGCTCCCACAACCTACGTTGGGTCGATGATTCTCGATACAGCTGTGACTAATAATTTCTTTCTTACCTTTGGTACAGAGGTTGAGCGTTACCAAAACTACCAAATATGGGCATCTTCAGAAGACGAGCCTTATCAGGCTCATGGCACCAATCTTGGTTTATTAGGTGGGCTTAAATTCCGTCCATTCCATTATTTTGACATTATTTTTGGTTATCGAAAATCAAGGAACCTTTGGAACACTTCGATCACCGATAATCTCACCAAGACAGAGTGGCAGAAGTATGCTCCGGTTATTCAAAATCGTTTATTTGTTAAATTAGATTGGAATATTCATTTTTAGTTCATGAGTCACTGTGAATATGAGGAGATCATTATGGATAAAAAATGGTATCAAACCATAGCAAGTTCAGAGTTTGATGGTGAGAAGTGGGTTTTAGGTCAGGATTCACCTAGATCCTCCCTTGACGAAAAAATCCAGCAAGCCATGATTGAGCTTCGTTATACAGTCTTTGAAGCGGTCCAGATATTTAATCACCATAGCCCTTCGGCAGCCCATATTACGATTTTAATGATGGAGGGTGAATTAGAGCAAAATAGTGATTATGAAGAGAGAGGGAACATAAGAGGTCTGATGTTGCTGCGTTATGCCACCAAGGTTCGTTTAGTGTTAGAGTATCCGAATCTTGTTATGAGTTTATTAGAAACCCAATCTTTTCGGCATCAAGAAATCGCAAGCACCCAGCTGGCAGCGATAGAAGATGAGCTAGGTAGGGTGGTTTGGTCATTGCCATCAGGTCCTATTTGGGATGTTGAGCAGCTGGTGAAAAACGCCATTAAAGAACTCGTTAAGTCGTCATCACCGCAAAAATTTTAGTAAGGTACAAGGTTGAGATAGATGAAGATATCATTTCCTGGGGTTGATCGCAAGACGATATTGCATGA
>JAPOQT010000205.1 GCA_026710525.1 Pseudomonadota bacterium | reverse complement strand
CCTACCCTTTCAGGAGACGCTCTCCAGTATCTCGTTGATCTCCATTTAGGTGTTATCGCCCGTGATGAAGGAGTAGCAGCACCTGAAGTTATCAGAACAGGCATGGGTGGCTTTGGTAATGATGATAACCCTGCCGTAGCCTTTGCTCACCAAATGGCAAATGCACTCGGGTCTATTCACAGTGAATGATCACAATCCAAATACGATATCATATTGAGCTCAAACTTAGCACCAACCCCTTAATGGGAACATAAGTTTAATTTTAATAGAGACTGCACAACCTGACACTCGCTTTGGTCCATCGAGAGCTGCCACGTCTTTTTAATATCGATGAATATTTTTACGTATTCTTGATGAAAATTCTGGTTTTTTGGCAACCATTGAGCAATATCCCTTGCACCTTTTGACCTGTTAGCTCCCTTATGTACAGCAATGAGATGATTAGGATCACTGAGATCATTGGCATATTTTTTCTTTTTTGCCCGACTCCACTGATAACCTCCTGACAGGTGCGCTTCTTTCAAGGGAACAATATGATCAACATCAAGATCAGAGGCTCGATAAAAAGTCCGACCAGTAAAAGGACATAACCATTCGCCTGTGTCAACAACACAATCCTTCTTCGACCTGAATGTTACAGCTACTCGACTCTCAGCAATAAGCACCTCAGCTCGCGTATCTTGACAATCACTATCCTCATCAACCCAGCCAGATCCCCAATCTTTACGATTATAGGAGGTGACCGCTGTTTGAAAATTATTAGGTTTTATCTTGGTCTCTGGCTCATTATCAGCAGCACTTGTCACTTTTTGTTCGCCTGGTGATTGCTGCCGAAGAGCTTCACGAGCATCCACATAACAACTTGAAACCAGTACCATCACTAACATCACAACACTGCACTTCATCTCTCATCTCCCATGTTTGCTAGCAAAAGTTACCCTCGATCACCCTATTCACACTAGCATGGTAATCAATATTCCGGTAGAGAAATAAGTCAAGGCTTTAAGTTTGCGAGTGATGCGATAAGCTGGATTCTGTCTACATCATAAGATGGAGGCTATCATTTATCTAGGTGTTCAGTTACCTGAACACTCATGCGATCTACCTTAGGTCGGTACCTGGCTCATACCTGCTAAGTATTTCATTAGCACACCTACATTTGATCTTGCTGCAGATAGGGTTTACCTAGCCAACACGTCACCGTGTTGCTGGTGAGCTCTTACCTCACCGTTTCAGCCTTACCCGTGATCATGACCACAGGCGGTTTACTTTCTGTTGCACTTTCCGTCAGGTCGCCCTGCCTGGGGATTACCCAGTATCCTGCCATGTGCAGTCCAGACTTTCCTCTTGCCTATGAGTGCTCGCATAACTAAGTCGACTATAGGAATCAGGTAACTCAGTATACGAACTAAGCAAGCGATAACCTGCATCACTCGACAAACTTAAAGCGTTCGATAATACTAATGGCACTCAACCTATTTGTCAAGAAAAATCACTCAAATATTAAGATGATTATGGCACAGTAAGTTGAACAGTGCTAGTAAATAAAGAGCTGTTACCTTATGTTCTACTTGGGAAAATAGCTAACACATTTAACGTCATGAAAAAAAATTAGGAATTCTTCCTCTTGAGCCGATTAGGTTACAAATAAGTGGCCGAAGAGCATCTAGCCACCATTATTGATTATTAGCTTTTTTAATAGGAGAAATATTCATGTTATATTGTTTGAGCGGTCACCCAGGTCCTCATCTTAGCCAGAAATCGATTATTCTGAGGGGAATTTTAACGTTCTTACTCATCATCATATCACTGATAAGTTGTAAAGTGGCAGTGGGGCCAACGACCAATGCAAACACCATGAATACCCGCACAGGACCCAGTGAAACTGGCTATTTAAACTACTTATCATCAAACAAAAAAAAATTGGTTATTGCCTTCACACCGATTGAGGATTATTACCACCGAATTATTGTAACAGACGTAGCCTATCAAAAGGACCTCTTTCAAGTAGGAGGACCCAAAGGCGATTCACAAAGTTATTTTAATACTCATTTTAAAGGTAGTCAGGCTATTTACTCATGTCATGCTCACTACACTATTGAGCAAACAACATCGGACCCATTAAAATACTGTGTGCCTGCGTGGCGTGGGAGAGATTTTATTCTGCCAAAAACTCAAAAGGTGAATTTTTCCCTACCGGTTAATGCTGGCAAACAAAGTATTTTCTCGAGGGATGATCTCCCCTCTCCGGATTTAGAGCAAGAAGTGCCAGCTCGAGACACAGCAAAAAATAATATCCCTCCCGTCAAACAACCTAGTGCCGAGATTATCGCTGCAGAAAATGAAGCTTTCACAGAAAACCCTTCAACAGTGATCATGATGAATACTGATCTACCGACCGATGTCTTGGTGCTGGCAAAATATTCAGGTCAAGGTACTTACAATACTAAGATTTTGTATAACCCCTATCCCGATAGCCGTGATAGCCAAGCTTGGGAGTTTGGCGCTTCGAAAGAGCAAAGAGGCGAGGTTTATCATATGCTGAAAGATATTTCGATTGGCTCCTTCGTCTCGAAAGATTTGCTCATCTCTGGGATTATTAACAAAATTGCTCAAATCACAACCCAGCTGGGAATCACCTCGACTTTAGGGAGTAAACCTGTGGCTCTCGTGTGGGGAAAAGAGCGCAATAGTGTGGTTAAAATGCTCGCATCCACACACCAATCTTTACCTCTTGGCTGGTATAACGTTCAACCGGTGAAACTGATTTTACCGCTAATGGGTCAAATGGTCACGAGTATTTATCATCCGACTCTACAACATTACAATAATGATTCAACCGGGAGTCAATCCCTTTATCAAACAAGCAGGGCTTTTTCCCAACTCCCTGGTCTTTATGACGAAACAACCCAAAGCCATAAAATAGCTCGACGGCAACAAAAAGCAGCCACTTGGCAATGGCTTGACGTTCAAACTCACATGGAATATTGGCATTTTATCCATCCTAGGTTTCATCCTCGAGTCAAGGATGGCAAAGTCATAGGTGTGCGTTTTAGGCCAACCCCAAAACATTCAAGTGATAATCTTTTAAAGCGACAGGTGGGAGATTATTTAGTCCCTATTAGCAAAGACTTACTAGATGAAAATGAGCAGAAATGCTTGGGAGTAGCATATATCAATCAGTTAGCTTGTCAGGGGAAACGACCATAGTGAAGGAGCATGGTCAGTGGTTACTAAGTTGGGATGAGCTAAAATAATTAAGGAATCAGCTGATCAAACCGAAACCAAGGTAACTAGCTAAGAGGATGGGTGATAAAATAACAAATAATTTTTTATGGTTATCTTATGCGTTTTGATCGAAGAAGAAAACTTAAAAATTTTCTATTAAAGCCTCGAGCACAACTTGAGCTAGTGATCAATATTGTGACTCTCACGATTTTCTTTGGAACTTCAGCTAGTCTGATTATCTATTTCCAATTAAATGACATTTTTAACACATTATACATTATGAGTGAAATTGACGGTGACACGTCACGGACCTTATCCAATGATTGGAATCATTCGATTACACTCTTGGTCGGCTTTATTTTTTTGTATGTTTTAACCACAACAGTAATTTGTATTATTCACTCACACCGTATGATTGGTCCCACTGTGGCTTTTAAACGACAACTCAATGCCATACTCTCTTGTAATTATAAAACCAGAATCAAACTAAGAGACGGAGATTATTATCAAGATTTAGCAGAACTATTCAATCGTTTATCAGAACAACTAGAACAAAAACATCCCGAAGTTTTCTCTGATACCATGAATCCTGATGATAGTCATAATGTGGGAGAGTATTACGTTAATGAAGACAGTCATCATCATCAAGGTAAGGTGACCACCCCAAAAGAAGCGCCTATACCTAATAGCTAATCACCAAAGTTGTTTATTACTTTTCCTAGAGAACTCTAAGTTAGGGTTGTTTCATAGTAACGTCTTAAGCTATGAAAACATTCGCCTATCTTGCCATTTTGAAAAACATGGTTATTAATAGCCACCACCGGCACTAATCCTTGCACACTTGAGGTGATGAAACACTCAGAAAATTGTGATAAATCCGATAAATAGATTTTTTTTTCATGGACAATAATACCATGCTGTTTTGATAATTCGATGAGATGCTTTCTGGTTAAACCACCAAATATCTGACCATGATTTCCAGGGGTCACTAATTCATAGTTAGGCGAGTTCTGGTGAGCTAACTTTTTATTCGGAGAATGAAGAACAAAAAATATATTAGCCGTTGTTGTCTCTAAAATCTCTTCACTAGCAGACACCCACAAAACGTCTTGCCCTTTTTCTTTACTCACTTCCTGTTGATGACATGCTGTAATCGCCGGAAAATAATAGCCGGTTTTAATATGATCTAAATTGGAACGATGTTTGATTGACGAACGAAGGGTAATGGAAAAGGGAGGAGAGACAGGACGCTCAACTGGCCAGGCAAAAATATAATACTGACTATTTTTTTTAGTCTTACTAGTTAATCCAACACCTATACCTCCGGTAATCATCACTCTGATCATTCCAAAGCCTTTGGGATAAAAAGAGCTAACTTTCAGACAATGTTGGGTTAATTCTTGTTTAGTAATACTTGGGGTAATAGAGACTGCTGCTAAACTATGAAATAAGCGCTCCATGTGCTGATCCAGCCTCACAACTTGCCCATGACAAGTAAGCATGGTCTCAATCACCTGCTCGCCATATAAAAATCCTCGATCAAGGGCTGGAATAGTTGTTTCATCTAAGGATTTTATCTGACCATTGATTAAGGAGAGATACATCTGATAACTTTCTGTGAAACAAATAACTCATAAACACCACAAAAAAAGGGTAACACAACAGTGCTACCCTTTTCAAAATTTGCTACCTAGTACAAAGCAAATTTCAGCTGTTAGCTGAAGTTATTTCTCCTGTGAGAACAATGGCACTAAGAGCTCTACATATTCACCATCTCTAGAGACAATCACACGTACTGAAGTGCCGTCTTCAAGTTCGAATGAATAGTTAGCTAAATCATCGAGACTGAAGAGGTGTTTGTAATTAAAAGAAACAATAAAGTCACCTCGTTGCATTCCAGCAATGTGAGCACCACTCCCTGGTTGAACCTCTGTCACAAGAAGCCCTGCTTCTACGTAAGGCAAGCTGTATTTGTCATACAAATTGAAAGGGACCTCTTTCACAGAGACTCCCATTACGTAATAACCAAGATAAGTCATCTCATCCATACCAGGAAACACATCGGTATCAAGTTTAATGAAATCAACTAAATTACCATCGTACCTTAACACGCTAAGGGTAACTGTGGTTTCTTCTTGGAGGCATGACAACTCGTCGATAATTGGATTTTCTCTTGATACTTCAAACCCATCAACGGATATGATAACGTCACCAGGTACTAATTTGCTATCATCAGCTGGACTACCTTTTTTCACAGCATGAACTTCAAAGCCAAATTCCTCGTAGACACCTCTGACTCCAAGAAAAGCTTGATGACAAGCATATCCATCATGGTTGGTTGATGTGTCAT
>JAPOQT010000204.1 GCA_026710525.1 Pseudomonadota bacterium | reverse complement strand
TATTCTTGAAGCCCAAAAACATCACCATGATTACGCCTTTGATGTGACCTTTCCAGCCCTTAAAAAAGCGGCAACTCAGTACTTAGAAAACTCACCGATCCATAACCCTGTTCACGCCCAAATTATGCTATCTTTACTCGCGGTTTGTGTTGAAGATGATCAGCTGGAAGCCGATACCATTAACACCTTTCTTGATCGAATCAACAGCCCAAAGTATCATCAACTTAAAAGATTCCTCACTTTTGCCCGCCATCGGCAACTTGGCCACTTATCTTACAAAATTGTCCATGAGATGATCCAAAACGGTTATTTGATTAGTGGTGAGTTAAAATCCTATTTGAGCAATTCTATGAAATTGCAAAAGTCTGACGAAGCATGGCGAACTACCACTGTTTTACTCGCAAGAACTGAATCATTACCTTATCTTGAGGAATTATGGCAAGTATCAGGTGAAAACAGAAAAACCTATTATATGACTCAGAACCTTGATGTATCTGTGATACAAAAAACTGTTGGCTATCGCATGGCTGAATCGTCAGTGAATACCTTCTTAGCCCTCCAAAAATGTGGTTATCGTATTCCCGAGTTAGTGAGTCACGTCTCTTACCGTCATCAAGTGACTCGGTGGAAGTCACCACCAGAGAACTCCTTAGAAGAAAGGATCCTCGATAGCTTGAAGGGCTACTTATGGCTTAAACGACCCAGCAAGCGAGTTGCTGAAAACTACGTTCACCCATACGCAGCTCTTGGCATACCAGGTGTCCCACATATGGCAAATAGCGACTACTCTATTTGTGCCTCCTACCTCTTTGAGTATTTAGGCCTCATTGGTATCCAAGGTGACCTCTTCAGGTTAGCACCCCTTTTTCCACTAACGACCCTCACCGACCAAACTCTTTACAAACAAAATCCTACCAAAAAAATAGCAGTTAAGTGGTATCGGAGCCTCGCCGGTGAAGAAAGGATGGCTTGGCTCCATCTTTCTCGAGTAACCGCCAAGAAAAATTGTCTTGATATTGCTCAAGATATGATGAAAATGACTTTTAGGTTAGCCTTGTTAATGATACCTTCTCATTATCAGGCTTTGAAGGCCTTACAAAGAACCAGCGTACCTCTGGCGGTTCTGAGAGACTTGGAGGCTTTTATTCTCAGTGACGCTTACTCTGAATTCAGAGTGGCGGGTAACATGACTTTAAAGGTGCCAATTCCTTCATATCCTTCGATTCATTCAAGCCTCACAGATCTTCAGGAGTCATCTTCTCAAGATGTGCTCCCTTTCGGTGGCAACCTTATGAATAGCAAAACAAAGTTGGCATCATAGCCCACGGATAATCATCACTAAGATCGGAGTGACATCATATGAAGACATCCTTGTCTGCCGAGCAAAAACAAAGTACGCAACTAGACCACCATTACTCTGATGATGAAGATGACCCTTCCCTAACCAGTCAAGTGGCACCCACCCTGTGGCAGTTATTTACCGAGACCGAAATAAATGAGTCTAGGGCATTTGACCTTTGGTTACCTCAGTGGATCACATCTCACCACATGTCAAACACCACAGAATTCCAAGAAATATGCCGTGAGATTCTTCACCTCAAAAAATATCAGTCTCTGCTTGATTTTGTTGATCAGAATTCTGAGCACAAACCAAAACATGATTATGATTTTTTAGTGATTGAGGGACTTACCGCTATGAAATGCGGACACTTAGAAAGATCTGAACTCAACCTAAAACAAGCCCATCATCTCAGACCCCTTGAACTGATCCCCATTTTGAACCTGACTAAAATCTTAATGGCAACACAACGCTTTGATCTCGCTTATACTTGGCTGAATTGTGGGCTAGATATTGATCCTAATATGATGAGTTTGTGGAAACTATGTCGTGAACTCTTAGTGGCAGAAGAAACTCCTGAAGAGGACATGGCAGCCAAAATGTTAGCTTTGGCTCAAGGGAAAAAATCTTGGCTTGGCGAATCTCTAGCCTGTGATATGGACCTGAATAATAGCCTGACCTCAACAGATGACAACCAACTTGCGCAAAATCAGCAAGAGATATTCCAAAAAAAGGTCGACAGACTCGAGGTTTTTTATCATCATGGTGAAAGAGATCCTGACTTTCTCATTGAATATACGGGAGCCTTAGGAGGAGCTGGTCATTATCACAAGGTTATCCAAATTATTTGGCAAACTCGAGAACCAGGGGTGGTGTTTCCTTTAATACTAAGCGTCCATGAATTACAAGCACACTTAGCACTCCATAAGTATCAAGAGTCTTTGCATCTGATCACACAAATCAGACGACATCACATGGCTAACTTACCTGCAGATATGGCACCACTATTAGATCAATACGAAGAATGGATACATAGTGAATTAAAGGACAGTGAAGCTCATGTCTCGAAGCAGCCAGTGACAACCTCTTAAAAAACAACCGTTTACCCATAATCATAAAGATATAATACAACCAATAATCGAGGTAGCAAATGACAATAACAGAAGTATCATCAGTGGATGCGCCAGAAGCTATTGGTCCCTACTCCCAGGCTATCCGTTATGACCAGAGCGGTCACTTGCTGTTTTTATCTGGTCAGGTTCCTATTGTCCCTGCCACTGGAGAAATAGTCCCTCGTGACGTTACAGCCCAAGCCCACCAGGTGCTCAAAAATTTAGCTGCCGTACTGAAGGCGGGAGGATCGTCATTTGAGCAAGTGATTAAAACCACTATTTTTTTAACAACCATGGACCATTTTACTGCCGTGAACCAAGTGTACTCTCAGTATTTTGCTAAGCCATATCCCGTGAGGGCAACTGTGGCAGTAAAAGAATTACCCTGTGGCGCTTTGGTAGAAATTGACGCCATTGCTTATGCCAAAAACAAGGGTTAATCAATTTAAGTCACTCAGAATTTTTAGACTTTTTGATCCCCCCAATGGTGGCAAAAAAATATCTTGAAAACCGCAATATTATTCAGTAGTATGAATTGGCTATGAGTTCACCTACCCATTATGGCGTCACAACACCTTGTTATCTGAGCCTATTTATGATAAGTTTCCAGCGCATAACAATCCTTGTGACTAGCTTATTTATTGGGGTGATGTGCTCTGTTTATTTTTTAATCAATAGGACTCATCATAATCTCGACTATGACGTCTATATCTCTATCAATGATGACAACTTTGGGCCCTTCGATCACGTTTATTTAGATGGTATTGACATTCTATCTGCCCCGCCCTATTCGTTTGAGTCTTTCTTAGAGCCTAGGGTGTCTTCTGCTGGCGCCACCGCCCTCAAGCCATTACTTCCACCTGCCATGAGACCTATCATCGAGGGTGATCACCATGACATTCATCATTTTTCTCGTCGAGGTACCATACGTTATCTTTATCTCGAGAGAAACTCTGCTGCCGAAAAAAGTCTTTATGCCTGGTTAAAGAGTCAGCAGCAACAATGGCAAGGTCCGAAAAAAATTGACCTTGTTCTGATTAAAAAAGGTGATCAAACTCTCTTAACCAGAGGGGTGCTAGATGTGAGTACAAGGGGTGCTGCTTCTGATAATCACTTTGTTGGTATCAAAAAAATATCTCTTTACGCTTCCATTCCCGTTTCATGGTCCCTTGAGTCCCACGATTATTCACCTGGTCATTATTATGAATCTATTCTTTTATCATACAAGAATCTCTCATGGTGGGCCGTTCCTGATGATATTGATCGTCAAGGCAAGAGTAGGTGATCACCCATGAGATTGCCCCTGAATCATCAAGATCGCTCCCAGAGCTACCATTCCTTGATGGCTATCATACCCGAGCATCAAAGTAACCAGCTATATTGTTTGCCACCAGATAAGCTGGCTCTCATAGGACAATTACCGATTAAAGTCACGTCGAAAGTGACACTGACACGAGACGATGCCACCATAGATCTCAGCAATCCGGATGATTATTTCGATCACATTCTAGAGAGCTTGGATCATCTTGAGCCGATGGCCAAGTTCTATCGGGGGTGGCAACACTTTATCCACTGGTTTATGACGGCTGAAGACCTGAATCATGACCACCAAGAGACACCTGTTAATACCAGTGAACTCACAAATAAGCGCATTGAAATTCAGCGATTATTTCCGGAACTAACAGGTTACAAACTAGCAGTACTCAAAGGTGAGTTTGCCATCAAAATATCCCCTAGCACTCAGAAGCTCCTTGTGACCCTTCATATGGAAGAAATCACTTTCGCTCAAGACGGCCAACCAAACACTCCTATGTTCACCCCACCTCTTGATATGACTCTTCTCTGGTTTCGGCACCTGATATTTCTCTTCCAATCAACCTTTGATAACCCTAAACTCTCCTCGTTTTACTTGGTGGCAGGCCAACCAACCTCTCAGGCGACCATTCATCATATTTGGGGTGATACGAGAGTACTCTGGCATTATATGGGTCTTGATCGCACCATGGATCCCCTATCTTATGAATATGATCAACCCCAGTTTTATCAAAAAATCATCCAGCGCATCCAGTTTTTTCTCGGTGAATCAGGAACAGAAAATCCACTGGTTTTGTTGGGGGGAGACTACGATGGCTCACTAGGAGCGCTGCTGGCTCAAGTAGGATACCGTGTCACGGTTTTTTGTGCTCACAATAAACATGAAGACCGGATTAAACACATCTATCACTCGGTGACAGGAGATGAAGAACTCACTGATATGGCAAGAATTATCAGCGTGCCACAAGGCAGACAAGTAAAACACCATGCTAGTCACAGCCAAACCAACCAAACTCTGCGACTACTCGCTGAAAATCATCTCGACGACCTTATTCAACACATTGAGTTCTGTGATTATAAGGGTAAGAAACTCGGCATACTCAGCAAAGACCGTCCAAAGGATAGTGGCCACTCGGCATCTTACCTTAACAGCCCTGCTATGATAGTTATGACCGCTTTTGAAGTCCCTAGTTTGGTTGAGTTCACCGCCCAGTTACGTCAGTTATTTCAATTAGCTGGACTCCTGGAGTCATCAGAAAAAGAAGATAAAGAAAAAAACAAGGTTAATGACAAACCCTTGCTGGTGACTGTTTTGAGTCACCAGCAAATATTATGTCAGGAACATGGCAAATCTTTTGTTCGTTGTTTACATGATTTTGGCTACCAACTTCGGCAAGTAGAGCGTTATACATGTGAAGGATGGATCAGTCGTAATGTGGATCGAGTATGGGCTACTGATTTAGCACCAAAGGCCGGGGCGCCAAAAACTTCTCATCAGGATCAAGGTCAACAAGAGGTGAGGGGCGAGTGTAACGAGCTCAGTTATTATATCCTTGTCTCTGTTTAAGCCATAAGACAAATCATTTTTTACCTAAACCCGTGTTGATCTGCGCTCTGTCTCAATGCCAACATGTTAACCCAACATATTAGTTGTTCATCATAACCCTCCTTTGGAAAAACTTTCATTAGGCAAGTCGAACAATTTTGTCCTGACTTTAACATTTCAAGATGAGTAAAAATCGCAAACCACTTGAATAACAGGTTTTTTGTCAATCATTAAAAATTTAATATCTAACGATACTCCTTTTTATTTATCGAAAACCATTCTCATCATCAGACTTCCCTGATAGTGAGTTCGTTGAATCATAAATCACAACATTACTTGTGAGAGATGTCATCGGGTCAGTATTAAGGTCAGTGTTTACTGGCAAATAATGGTTTGTTCTCACACGGGTGATAAGCGTCAAACTATTCTTCTTCTAC
>JAPOQT010000203.1 GCA_026710525.1 Pseudomonadota bacterium | reverse complement strand
TATGACCCTGCTCAGATTGAAGAGGAATAGGAAGATATCGATTATTTTTCCGATAACGAGCTCATAATTTATCAAGAAAGACCTCACATATGGACCATTACCTATCCTTATTTATTCAAGCTGTGTTTGTTGAAAACTTAGCATTGGCTTTTTTTCTAGGTATGTGTACGTTTTTAGCGGTGTCGAAGCAAGTGGACACGGCTATCGGACTTGGTATTGCTGTTATTGTTGTCCAAGGCATTACCGTGCCTCTCAATTATGTGCTTTATTCATTGTTGCTGGTTGATGGCGCAGTTTTGTTTTCTTTACTGGGGTTAGAGGGTGTTGATTTGAGTTTTTTATCCCTGATTACTTTTATTGGTACCATTGCTGCTTCCGTGCAAATTTTGGAAATGACACTCGATCGTTTTACACCCAAACTCTATAATGCTCTTGGTGTTTTCTTGCCTTTGATTACCGTAAACTGTGCCATTTTAGGCGGTAGTTTGTTTATGCAAGAAAGAGAATATAACTTTAGCGAGAGTGTGGTGTATGGTTTTGGTACTGGTGTTGGTTGGGCCCTCGCTATTGCTGCCCTTGCTGGTATTAGGGAAAAAATGAAATACTCTGATATTCCTCCGCCTTTGAGAGGTTTAGGGATTACATTTATTACCGTTGGTTTAATGTCTCTTGGTTTTCTAGCATTTTCTGGTATGGAAGTTTAGATAAAGATTTTGGTTGTTGGTCAATAATCTCAAATAGTGAGTATTAGCCAGCTTTACTCTAATTATTTTCTGAGGTTTTAAACCTTATGCTCGAACTGATATTTGGTCCTGTTATTTTTACCCTCATTGTTATTTTCTTGGTGATCTGTATCACGGTAGCCAGACGTTATCTTGTGCCTTCGGGGGAGGTCACCATTACGATTAATGGCGAGAAGAAAATTGCGGTTGCGCCGTATGGTAAGTTACTGGAAGCTTTATCAGGTAACGGTATTTTTGTTGGCTCAGCGTGTGGTGGTGGTGGTACTTGCGCCCAGTGTGAAGTGAAAGTGTTTTCAGGGGGTGGCGATATTCTGCCTACTGAAAAAAGTCATATTTCACCTAAAGAAGCGAAAGAAGGTTGTCGGTTGTCATGTCAGGTGGCTGTTAAGCAGGATATGGCAATAGAGGTGCCGCCTGAGGTTTTTGCTACCAAAAAATGGACCTGTAAAGTGAGATCTAATCATAATGTGGCCACTTATATTAAAGAGTTGGTTTTAGAGCTACCTCCTGGTGAAGATGTGCACTTTAGAGCAGGTGGTTATATCCAAATTGAAGCTCCTCCTAGTGATATTCAGTTTAAGGGGATGGATGTTGAAGATGAGTACCGAGCTGATTGGGATAAATACAACATATTTGATCTGAGCCTAAAAACGACAGAAACAACGATTAGAGCTTATTCTATGGCTAATTCACCAGCTGAAAAAGGGATTATTATGCTTAATGTGCGGATTGCTGTGCCGCCGCCAAAACTGTGGAATAAGGTGCCGCCTGGTAAGATGTCATCGTATATATTTCAGTTAAAACCGGGTGACGAGGTCGTTATTTCTGGGCCTTACGGTGAATTTTTTGCTAAAGACACTGAAGCGGAAATGGTTTTTATTGGAGGTGGTGCCGGGATGGCTCCTATGCGTTCTCATCTTTTTGATCTATTAAAGACGAAACAATCAAAAAGGCAGATTTCTTTTTGGTATGGCGCCCGCTCGAAAAGGGAAATGTTCTATGATGATCATTTTCAAAAGCTAGTGGCAGAAAATCCTAATTTTAGTTATAACGTCGCCCTGTCTGAAGCACTCCCTGAAGATCAGTGGCAGGGCTATGAAGGGTTTATTCATAACGTTCTCTACGATAATTATCTCTCAGGTCATAAGGCTCCTGAAGATTGTGAGTACTATATTTGTGGACCGCCGATGATGAACCAAGCAGTAATTTCGATGCTCACAGATCTTGGGGTTGAGCCTGAGAATATTATGCTTGATGATTTTGGTGGCTAGTTACTCCCTTAAGTTTAGTGGGGTTTTTTTCATTGGAGGGATTTATTTTGCAGCAAGACCGAATGGTGTGGAGGAAACCCAAAGTTCGGAAAAGCGCG
>JAPOQT010000202.1 GCA_026710525.1 Pseudomonadota bacterium | reverse complement strand
GGGAATAAGCTCAGAATTAAGTATCTGAACTCCTGAGACTTTACAAGGCTCAAAAATTGATACTAAATCCTCGGAAAATTGATTTAACGTTGCCGTGGATGATTTACCTATGACATTTTTCCAAACTATATCAGAGTAAAGAGGTAATAGACCATATTTGAGATTCTCATCGAGTAAACATGGTGGAAAATTGAGATCTGACTTTGTTTTTTTCATACATTATCTTTCTTATACAGAATAATTAAAGTTACAGTAAAAATATTATGACGAAAAGATATTTGGCTATCCGAATTACTAAAAAACGCATCAGCTAACTTTATATCATAAAAAATAATATATGCAAATTTTTTATTTTATATATAAAAATTAGTTCTGACATTCCTATGCTATGAAAAATTTCTATCATAATGATAGCGAACCACTCCAACAAACACGGATGGCGAATAGTCACCTTAAGAAGGCAACAAGTGAAGGATATATTTATTCTGATATTGTTGACGTGTTCTCTGCCACATGAGGAAAATGATTCTCATACCAACCATCCTCCTCTCTTCTCTTATGAATAAGAGACCAAGCCTCACCAGCAAATACCCGCACCTTTTCCCCCACACTCTTGATCTGCTGATCATTCATATCACCTTCTTCATCAATCACCACATTTAACTGATCACAATCTGATGTTGAATCAGCTATTAAAGACAAATTCTGATGCGCTTCTTTAAAGGTTTTAAAAAAAATAACCTTCATTTTTTTATCTTGATCATAATCACTCACATCTACTGTGTGAGCATCAGGTCCACGACTCCCTTGTAAATCCCTAAATAAGTCATCTGATGAGCCATATATGGACTCTACTAACGCAGGATTTGCTGACTTAATTTCTTTGAGGGTGAGAACTTCATGGCCAGTGAGAGTCTTCATACTGAAATGATTCCTCTTAGGGTCGCCATGAGATGACTTCCCTTTTTTCCTCACCTTATGAGCCGTTGATTTCTTTTTGGAAAGTGGCTTGCTCCCTTTGTTTTTTTTATGTTTTAAACGATTTTTTATCATGGGATATTTACCTTCTCTCAAGAGACTCAGTGATCATCAATTGTGCTTGTTTAAAAGGCACCCTGACCTGATGAGTCGTATTCCGATTACGCACAGTCACGTGATGATCTACAAGACTTTGATGATCTACAGTAACCGCATATGGTGTGCCTATTTCGTCATGTTTTGCATATCTTTTACCAATGGACTGGTAACCATCCACCGTAAGCTTGAGGCCACTTTTGCGCCATTCCTTACCCAAGGAATGAGCCAAGGTCATTAATCCATCATCTTTTGATAGGGGTAAAATAGCCGCTTTATAAGGGGCTAACAAAGGATGTAAGTTGAGAAAAAATCTGTTTTTTTCTTCTCCTGTTGAGGTAACACCTCGACTTTCTGAGTATGCGTCTAATAAAAAACATAGAAATGCCCGAGTGAGGCCAGCGGCTGGCTCTATCACTTTGGGCATATAACGCCAACCCACTTTACCAGTTGCTGGATCTGTTTTCTTAGGATCAAAATAACTAAGTTTTGCTTTTGAACCTTGACTATGAGCATGGAGATCATAATCACCACGAGAAGCCACACCTTCAAGCTCATCCCAACCCCAAGGATATTGATACTCAATGTCATAGCAAGCATCAGAATAATGAGCTAACTCACTACTATCATGAGCTCTGAGTCTAAAATTATCCCTATGATTCCCATATTTTTGGTACCAAGAAAGCCGATTTTCAGACCAATAAGAAAGCCACTCTTTTTCAGTGCCAGGCTCACAAAAAAACTCCATTTCCATTTGCTCGAATTCACAGCTACGAAAAATAAAGTGCTCCACAACAATTTCATTACGAAAACTTTTACCATGCTGAGCAATACCAAAAGGTACTTTCAAGCCCATGGATTTTTGCACATTTAAAAACTGGATAAACATGGCTTGGGCTGTTTCCGGCCGCAAATAAACTGTTTGGCTAAGAAGATGGTCGATAGCTGCTTGAGAAGGAGGTGTGCTTGGGTTAATGCATGACAAAGGATCAACGGCTCCTAAAAAGGTTTTAAATAGCCCCGAAAAATCCCTTGGTTGACTTAAATGAGGACAACCGCACTCTGGACATACGTAACCATGGTCACCAACCTGACCTGTTTTCAAGACGTTATTATCACCAGAAGCTTTAGATCGCCAAGTCACAGTTGAGCCAGGAGCCAATGATGGTTGTTTGTCGCCACGAAAACGGGCTTTGCAATTTAAGCAATCAACCAAAGGATCAGAAAAGTTACTAACATGACCAGATGATTGCCACACACGAGGATGCATAATAATCGAGGAATCAAGACCAACAACATTCTCTCTGTTATCGACCATGTCATCCCACCAAAGTTTGGCAATGTTTTTCTTTAAATCAACACCAAGAGGGCCATAGTCATAGAAAGACTTTAAGCCGCCATATATCTCGCTGCTCTGAAAAACAAAACCTCGCCTTTTACACAAAGACACCACCTTAGTCATCAAATCCATAACTACTCCCAATAACTCTCGTCACCGTTAATGATTAAGGACAAGGACTCGGATAACTTTGATGGATGTGATTAATTTTCCGAAGATAATAATCATCTAATTTCATCGAGAGAGAGTTCATGTTCGCTAGGAGAATTTCCCGAGATGATACACCAACAACATTAGAAGTCACAAATGGTCTTTGATTCACAAAAGCTAAGGCTAAATTTGTCAGTTCACAACCATACTCGACAGCAACTTGGGAATAAGCCTTCACAGCATGTTCAACAGCATGATTCTTGTATCTCTGTCCCATTTCCTTGTATAAGCTCAGCCGGGATGATGATTTTCCCTCAAGATGAGGATAGGTGTCGCCACCTAAATACTTACCGGTTAGATGCCCCATAGCTAGAGCGGAGTATGCCATAAAGCCAATGTTTTCTCGGAAACACATTTCCCACTGTTCTGTTTCAAATACTCGGTTGAGCAAACTATAAGCATTTTGTATCATTGATGGCTTCTGTAACTGATATTGCTCACACACCTTAAGAAAACTCATGACACCCCAAGTGTTTTCATTAGATAATCCCCAAGCTCGAATCTTACCTTCTTTAATAAAGTCATTCATCGCCTCGGCTTGCTCGTGAAAATTAAGGCCCAGGTGACTCAGCTCCGTTCTCTCTTTTTTAGGGTTAAACGACATCTCACCAAACATGGTTGTGTTGCGTGCCGGCCAGTGAATCAAAAAAAGGTCTATCGTATCAACACCAAGACGATCTAAAGTCGCCTCTAATGAGGCTCGAAAATGCTCTTGACTCGGACGAGGGCCACCTCGATACTGGGTCATTTGAGCCGAATATGCGATCACTTTACTGCATATAGCCACTTGATTTTTATAAGATGGGTTATCACGGAGCCAGCGACCAATAATCTCATCTGTGCGCCCCATGGTAGCTGATTTGGGAGGCACAGGATACAACTCTGCGGTATCAATAAAGTTGATACCACACTCCTTCATTGCTGTATCCATAATGAGTAGTGATTCTTCTTCGCCAAGTTGTTCACCAAAGATCATCGTCCCTAAACATATCTCTGATACTGAAATATCTGTTTGCGGTATCAAATGTTTACGCATACTCTTCAACTCCCATGATAATTCTGATTCCCCGATATAACTAAAAGCCCATGACAACCAAGATTCACTACGGTCTTATCTTATGTCAACTTAACCATCATATGACTTAACATAATATTATTCAATGAACAATGTGTGATCACAGAGCTGATGCTTATTTGAATGATCACCTACTGTGTCAGAGAATAATGTTGAAGATAAGGGCGATGAATATACTGTCGAGTAACTAGTATCCTAACCAAAAATGAAAAGAGCTGACTTGCTTCAGGGAGGCGCAAGTCAGCTCTTTAGTTTGACGCTACAAAGAAAAATACTCAGGTCTTAATTCAGCGTGGAACAACAACGTAGGGAACAGGAGCAGGGAACAAAAAGCACTCGTTTTTTCTTTGTTAGCATTAGGAAGTAACCTATTCAGATCAGGGATCGTGACACTCCCTTGATCCATTTTGTGTTTCGACAGCGCTTAAAGAATCATGAGTACTTAACTATGCAATTATTGCTTAAGAATGTCTAGGCTAAAAAAATAGATATAATATCAAGTAGTTATTATGTATACTTACTCATGATCAATCAGACATACTCATAAAAAACGACTATTCTTGCCGACACCAGACAAAAAAATCAGAGGCATCATTATGACACTCGATGTTTTTGCGCTTCCCTTCTTAATTGGGAAATAGCCTCTTTGCGATTATGATAACCGTATATTCCAGAACCAGCGACAAAAACCGTAGCACCAGCATGAGCCATAGCACCAATCGTCTCAGAACTTATGCCACCATCCACCTGAATCAATACCTGACCTTCAAGGTGTTGACGTTGAATCTCAGCCTGTAACTCATGACATTTTGCCACGGTGGATTCAATAAACTTTTGACCACCAAAACCAGGATTAACGCTCATGAGCAAAACATGATGAAGATCAGCTAAAATAGGAAATACCTGGGATACTGGCGTTGCCGGATTAAGAGCCACTCCAGGTTTTTTACCCACACTTTTAATCATTTCAACGAGCCTATGGGCATGATGAGTGGCTTCGATATGAAACGTTAAAAGATCGGCGCCAGATTTTAGATACATGGAGCTCACAGCATCAGGATTAGCCACCATAATATGAACATCTAAAGGCAAAGAAGAAATTTGTTTTAGCTGACGAATCAAAGGAAGGCCAAAAGTGAGGTTCGCCACAAAATGACCATCCATAACATCAATATGGTGCCAATCAGCTCCACCTTTTTCCGCCGATACCAATTCTGTTTCGATCCTTAACAAATTAGCCGCTAAAAGAGAAGGGGCAATCAGAATAGGAGACTTACCATCAACACTGTCGCCCACCGGGGAAAAATCAGTCATTATCACCTAATCCATAACCACTTCCAACATCTTTTCTTTAATACCTTCAGCAGACTTTTGATTCATTCTCTCAAGAAATAACGTACCATTAATATGGTCGATTTCATGTTGTAAACACACCGACATTAGGCCATCACAAACAATGGACTGGGGACGACCAGAGAGATCTTGATAATCAACGGTAATCGTCACGTGACGATTGACATAATCCATTTGTCCAGGAAAACTCAAACAACCCTCCATGGAAGTATGACGTCCTTTAAATGACACAATTTTAGGATTAACGAAGGTATATCTTCTGTCATGCCAAAATTCTTTGAGTGCCATATTCTTCTTATGCCACGGTTTACTCGGTTGATTCTCAAAAGGAATATATATCGTGATAACGCGTTTGAGAACACCGACCTGATTGGCTGCTAACCCGATACCACCGGCATGATCCATTGTTGCATGCATATCCTGAGCTAGCTGTGCCAGTTTATGATCAAAGACAGATACCGGATCTGCTTTCGTTTCCAATACTTTAGCCGGCCAAGTCACCACCGTCATCTGCGCCATAAAACCCCTTTATTACTAAGTTTTCCACATCCACTTTTTATGCTAAGGCCATCCTCGATTAAAATAATTCCGAAGAATTATAGCCTTTATTACTTATCATGGTTTCTTTGATTTTCAATCAAAAGACTCAAGTTGTTCCTCATCAAGAAACTTAGTATCTGGCAACTTTAATGCTGGTATATCTGGAACTAATTCCAATATCGCTTCAGCCACCGGGTTATTGAGGAGCAATGATTGACACTTCTGAAAAGCATTTTGGCCACCACCGGCAGGCAAAGAAAAAACTAAGGTCCAAACAACACCCTGAATAAGAACCTTGAAAAAAAAATTGACAATGTCATTCACTGACTCAATCTCCTTAAAACAAGTACACTGTTTAGCCACACTCCCCTTCGTCTTTTTTATAGACTCTCTAGATAGGTAGTATAACTAACTGTTATTAATACTATTTTTAGCTTTTAATTAACTCCCTTATAATACCGACGAAATGAGGTACATTGAGGCAATAATCCAAACAATCAGGATTAGAGACTTCCCCATTATGAGCGTTTTTCATCTTTCTGACCACCATAATCTCATCGGGTATTGTGCTCTATTTCAAACCTAATACTTTCATTCTATCACTAGTCTTATCGGTATATGTATATCTGAGTGTACATTTGTTTATTTTTTAATTTTGGAGGGACGAATTTCTTATGAAATACTTTAACCTACTAACCCGTGTCTTTATGTTTGCCCTACTAGGGCTCTGTTTTTCTTGTGGCGATAGTGACACCACGACAACATCTGCTGAAAAAAAATCAGCTGATGTCACCACTGGGCTCTACTCTGGGCTTTGTCATGACGTTTATGATAGCACCGAAAATAATCGCTTCGATGATCTTTGCCTAAATCAAAATAGTAATGTTGATTAACGAGAGCTGACTATACCTTTAATTAACTATATAAATAGGGTGAAAGGTCTGAAATGTTACTTTTAGACATTCCAGATTCATCACCCTATTTTGTTTGTAGCTGAAAAAACCGGCATTGTCAGGCTATTTCTCTAATCCAATTAAAAAATGTTTTC
>JAPOQT010000201.1 GCA_026710525.1 Pseudomonadota bacterium | reverse complement strand
TCAACTAGACACATGTGGTTTGTGCCTTCGGTATAAGGTAGCCACTGTTTTTTTTGACGATTATATTTTTGAGGTAGTCTGTGGTTCGCATTCGTCTGGCAAGGAGAGGTCGTAAATCAAGGCCATTTTATCATTTGGTGGTGGCTGATAGTCGGTGTTCTAGAGATGGTAAGTTTATAGAAAAATTAGGTAAATACGATCCAAACCTTGATCCGTCTTATATTGATTTGAATGCTGAGAGAATTCAGTATTGGTATGGTGTGGGTGCTCAGCTCACCGGGCAAGCGAAAAATTTGGTTACGAAAGCAGAAATTTCCTTAGAACGCGCCGCAACACACTCAGCTACTTCCATAGCATCAGCATCTTGATGTATCGTTGTTTTCTATGGCTAGATCCCCCCATATTAGATTTATAACCATTTATCCCAACCTTATCGAGCACTATCTAAAATTCGGTGTTTTTAATAAAGCTGGTTCAATCCTGTCTTATGAAGTCATTAATCTGCGAGATTTTGCCGACGATAAACATGGTAGTGTTGATGACAAACCATACGGTGGTATTGATGGTATGGTGTTACGTGCTGATGTTCTAGCTGCCGCTGTGAATATCCATCCCCATGATTATATTGTGAGCTCATCTCCTAGAAGCGAGACTTATTTTAATCAGCATGAAGCCCATCATTTACTTAACACCTTTCAAGACAAGGATATTGCCTTTATTTGTGGTCGTTTTAGTGGTATCGACGAGCGCTTTGAACGACGTTATATTAAGAAGTCATATTCTTTTGGTGATTTTGTTGTTTCTGGTGGCGAACTACCTTGTTTGATGATGGCTGAAGCTATGATTAGGTTGTACCCAGGTGTTTTAGGTAATAAAAATAGTTGGCACCATGATTCTTTTGCTGTGAGTCAAGAAACAGGTTATGTAGAGCATCCCTTATACACCAAACCAAGGGTTTTTGAAGGTGAGCCAGTGCCGCTAGAACTTATTTCCGGGGACCATAAAATAAAGGAAAAGTGGCAAAAGAGCGCCTCTTATCACCGTCCTTTGCGGTTAAAATAATCAGGTGGCCAGGTGATCTGAATCATCAATCACCAAGGTTAATAGCACTGAATAAGCTATTGTAATAACAATGTCTTTATCATTATATCTAAATTGTTCAGATATAACTCGAGTGATTATAATGGTGTGTTGTATATGATTTCAATTTTAACGATTGATGTTTGTCATGAAGTTTAATGTTCTTTTTCGTAGAGCTCGAAGTGACTTCAACAGAAATCTTCACACATCTCGTAATAGATGTTTTTATTCACAGCAGATGAGTCATGGTCACTCCGGGTTCTCATTGACTGAGCTGATGATTGCTGTTGGTATTATCTCTGGTATGTCGGTGATTGCTATTCCAAGCTTTGATCATTATAAAGCTCGGGCAACTCGAGCAGAGGCCAAAGCAACTATGTCAAGGATTTTTACCGCTCAAGAGCTTTACTACTCGCAATATGATGTCTATTGTAAGTTTCTCAGTCAGACTTCAAAAGGGGTAGCTAATACTAACCCCATTAAACCAAACCTAGATATTAGCATTCCAGATACAACGAAGTTTTTTTATGGCATAAAAAATGGTAATGATGATAAACATGCTGTTCTTGAAAGCGATGACTCAAAGTATAAGGTGTTAGCCAAAGCCAAAAGACAGAATTTGGCTGGTTGTTCAAACCCTAATAAGCCAGAAAAATGGTGTGTGGATTCTACAGGGTTCTTGTCTAATATAAAGTCTGAAGCGCAAAATTCAGACAATGTATGTAAGAAAAAAGATGTGTTTAAAGACGGTTGTTAGTAGCGTGATTCTTGCGACTCTTTCTAATCAGCCGCAGCAGGCATTTCACTAATAAGCTTTTGATAGGGTTGCCTGCTTCAATAGAAGCTTTCGCAGCTGCAATCCAATCTAAGTGAGCAAATATACTTGTGAAGTGTGTTTCTTGATAGCAATGAATGAGTTTTTGTTTTTTTTCTTTTTCGGTAAAGAACTTCATTTTCTGACTCAGGCATATCCGACAAGAAGCCACCAAATACTTCAAAAATCGATGATACCCCCATATGGACATATCGTTTTTGTCCGTGAATATTTTTTACCTGTTTTACTAGAGGCCCGCCAGAATCACCATGACATACTTTTAACACTCTGTCGGGATCATCCACGGGACCTGATGTAATCATGGTAAACCATTTTCTACCTTCTTCTTGAATATAATATCTACGAAGATCAGTTATAGCCTTAGCTATTCTTCTACCATAAAATTCCACTTTCTCATGAAATGATTTATCGCCTGATATCATACCCATCAATGATTGAAATTTGTTGAATAGATTAGCATGTGTTTCCCCATTGCTTGATGGGTTGTCACCTACGGCTAATAGAAATTCATTGAATAGGTTCATAGGCTCAGAGAAGTATGGCTCTTAAGCGGTTAAGCCATCTTCAGAAAATAAGAAGTATGACGAAAGAGAACCTTCTTTGTCACTCGTATAGTGTTGAAAACATGGTAATGCTTCCGCCTCTTTTCTTTCTAGAGCTATCTTCACCTTCAATTTTGAGCGCGCCAGCGGGTGGTGGAGTTGTTTTAAAGTTTTGATGATATTAATATCGTTTATATTTTTTCTTGCTTGATACCTTATTTGTATACTCTTGAGTATTTTGGAGTCACTGGCACCACCTGCATAGAGCCACCAAAATAAGATGTACTCATCTTCCGATTATCTTTAAATGGTGACATCTCATCCCTTTTTGTACCCTTGCTTTTCTTTGCTAATTCCAACTTCCTATACTCTTTATACTCGTTAGAAAACTCTTTACCGATACCGTGTTGATATAAAACGCCACGCACATGTTGCGGGCTATAGAGAGCAGCTCCGGCTGTTGGTAGAAGAGCCTTGCCTGCGAATGGTGCTCTAAAATCAGGTTGAACTTTGATGAGAGCGATGTGTGCGTCAGGATGAACAAAATAATGCTTGTGCATTACGATAGCTTCAATATCATGGTAATTTGAATACGCTTCATATGAATCACCCCAGAGTCCACGAGTGATATAGCGAAGACTAATCGCCTTAGCTTCCTCTTTTTTATGACATAAAAACTCATCCACACAGTGAGCAGTAGTTAAAATATAACCATCTCCGATATGTGCCCCTGAGCAAACACCATAGCCTCTATACTGCCATTCAACAAAATAGGGTGGCAGCTCCACAAACGATTTATATTCTTTGCCACCATAGGATGATGGTGAAGTTAGGCTCGGGTTATGATAAGAGTGCTTACAACTGACCCCAAGGAGTAACCCCAAAGTAATAAGAATTCATGAGACTCAATAGAAGCATGGATTTCTAAAGACTAAGACACACATAAAAAAAAGTGATATCAGTGTACCCATACGCTCAATATTTCAAACCTGAGAGCCACTTCGATTGATAAAGAGGTGCACTTAAATTTTCAGGTTGCGCCGAACCTTTTGTCTGTGATGAGAGCCTTGAAAATAGGATAATACGGGTGACAGCTGTTATTTATTATGGTGATTTTGTCGTGCTTCTCTTGGATTTTATCTTTCGGTAGTCATGAACGAGAAACTCAATAGTTTGATCCAAAGCATCCTGAAGGATTTTTTCACTTTCAAAGAATATTTCGTGTTTTGCATGCTGCATACAAACAAGATTAATCGTCGAAGAGCTGAGTTTTCTTGCTAGCTTGGTCCATCTAACAATAGATGATTTTGAAACAATGAGCTCATCGCTACCATAAAAAACTAAAAGAGGCACTGTGAGATTCATGAGAAATCTATCGTAATGGATGATCTCACATGCCGCAAATGTGGCGGCTACCCAGCCCATGGTTGGCGCAGGAATAGGATACGGATTATCGCGAGCTATTAAATATTTTTCTTTATCGGTGGTCAGACGGTTCTTAGTAAAGCGGTAAGATGATTCCGTTTTAATAAATGTTGATAGTTGAGCAAGACCTGATTCTGTGAAAAATTTTGACAAAGGCTTCGCGATAACTCGTGGTATCGGTTTTTGAGGTAGCCCTGCTAGTGGCGAAGATAAAATCAGTCTTTTTGGTGAAAATTCCTGCTTGAGGGTACCATAGATGGCAATAAGTCCACCCATACTATGGGCTATAATCGAATATGAATGAGTTCTAAACTTGTTCCTGATCAGCTGGGTAATTGTGGACACATACTCATCATAAGAGTCAATGTGAGAAGGAATACCACCACTTCCTCCTTGACCTAGATGATCAAGGATGACCACAGTAGAGCCTAATTCATCATATAATCTTTGATAAATACTGGTGTATTTTTCAATCCACTCCCCTCGACCAAGAAAAAATAAAATCAAATGATGAGTAACCTTGGTTGTGCCATAAAGTGCGTAACGAATATGAATATTATCTGGACTAGTTAAAAACTGATGGAAACTAAGCTGTGTCTGACTCATAACTTACTTCTCATAATATTTAATGGTGGCTATTCGTATTTATCTTGTTGTCTATCATCTTCTGCCTTAAGAATCGGGAAAATTCAAGAGGGCAATTGGTACAATGGCCATCAACATGTAACTGATAGAGATGATGCCATAAAGAACATTGTTGCTGTCTCTCTTGGTCCATCATCGCTGACCAAGTATACACCAAATAACCTTCGGCTTTCGCTCGCCATCCTAATGACGATTCCCAGTCAATGGCCCTAGGGTGAATAATCTGTGATCCCACCATATTCATTCGCTGTTGAATCACTAACCACTCATGAGGAATCTGATCACTACTTTCTTGACTAGTCAGTGTGTTAAGGTTTTTCCTGGATGGGCTCTCCCAGAGATATGCCCTTGGGATTTGTGACAGCCCTTGATTTTGTTGACATTTTATCAAGGCCGAGGTGTGACGGCTTGAGATAATGATGCTATTTATGTCAGATGGTGACAGGGGTTCAATGAGACGAGATAAAGCTGTGATGATTTGTGATGATGAGATTTTTAGTTCTAAATTTAAAGAGACATGGCGTAAACTATTTGATGGGCTTGGTAATTGTTGCCACCAGCTAATAACCTCAGAGAGTCGCAGTAGTTTTTCTCCGTTTTCTAGTCGCACCTGATCTAAGTCACTGGCCTCACTCTCAGATAAGGTTAAGTTTGGATATCCTATCCGACCAGTATAAGCATCATGACAAACAAAAATAACACCATCACGGGATACCCTGAGATCCATCTCTATTCTGTTAGCACCCTCCATCACCGCGATAGTAAATGCTGCGAGAGAATGTTCGGGGGCTTTGAATGGTGAGCCGCGATGAGCAATGATTAACAATTTATATTTCCTATATACTAAAATAAATTTAAAAATTTTATAAAAAATGTTATTATATCATTTGTGTGATGGCGGGAGTCACCTCTTATGACTTACTTTATTATACCAAGAGACTATCTTAAATCCCGATACCAGGATAATCTCTCATTTATCTCAACTCTTATTTGCTGGTGTACTATGAATATTGTTAATTTTTCTATGACTTTCATGAGATTTGTGATGGCTTTTATGATTGGGATTATTCTGACAAGTTGTGGTCAGACTGATAACCATGATTATCTGGGCACCTCAGAACTAAGTGGTGCCATAAGAGATGATAAGACCGGCTTTTATCTTACTGAAAACCCTAATGAGCAAGGAATTCATTGGGTCATGTACTGTTTTGATGTGGCATCAGATGAACCAAGTGAGTGGCAAGATTGTCTTGAGTACTCACCTTTTGATCCCTCAGAGCTAAAGGATGATCGTGACGATCTGATAGTGTTTTTAAATGGCCAAATCCCTGAATTAGAAGGTCAAATAAGCATTACTCAGATGGCTCAGCAAATCCAGGAACAAACGGCTATTCTTCATGGAGCACAACAGAACATAGAGCAAGGCATAGCTGTTGGCCGAGATACTCTCGTCATCAGTGCTGGCCACGCTCTTATCGGTCACGCACTCAACACCACCTCACCCCAACAACTCAACAACAAACAGCATTGGTTACAAAAGGCCAAAGTCTTTTCTTCTCGTGGTATTGATCCTCTTCGTTTTTTAAAAAATAACCGTTTAAGGTATATCCTACATGGTATCTCACATAGTAAGATAGTGAAAATGGCGATTGTTGTGGTGGGGGCAGTGTCATTAGTTTTACTGGCAAAAGGCTTCGTTGATCTTGGGGTGGTTCGGAATTACCAGCCTCTTGATGGTGAACAGATCACCACCCATGAATTGCTCTCGGTCTTTTTGAATCACTCGGATAAAACGGTTCGTATTAATGATGCCTTGAAAACAGTTGATATAGTACTCACCAGCCTTGAAGAGCAGATCTTTATAAACAACCTGCTTGAAGAAGGCTTTAATTCTTCTGAGTGACCTTAGGGTAAATATAATAACTCCCTATTTTAGAAAACCCTTCCTGTTTAATGTCTTCTGATATCGTCATCATAACCCGTGTTTTGGTATTCACTAAGACACTCAAAGATTGGGGAAGACGAGCAAAGCGCCAAGAGTTTGGTACGGCAGTGTCACTGGCACTATCTGATTGTTTTTTTTCTTGATGATTTTGCCAAAATTCATCTTCGATTAACTGAATAGTATGGCTTGATTTTGATTGTTGTAGGGTACCAGATACGATGGGGTTGCCTCGAGCATTTCGAAAAAATCGATATTTTTGGACCACAAGACAGCTACCGACAATACTTTGAGAATCCTCTTTAAGATAGCCATAAACTGTTGCGGAAAAAAGGGCGAATTTGGCTAGTGATAAACCAAGCTCTTGATGGCAAAAAGGATAGCTTTGTTCAATCGATGAAAAGACGGTTTCTTTCACTAACGCAGCTACCGCAGAATCATGGCGCTTTTTCCGTCCTACTTTTTCACGAATCAAGCCATTCAATATGGATAACGTTTTTTGCTTAGTAGGAGTTTGTTTGACTTCTGGCTGGGCTTTGGCTAGGTTAGGGATAATAATCGCCGTTGATACAAGACAAAAACACACTTTGGTAACCAGTCTGTTTTTTATCATACTATGACCTTTGTGTTAAATCTTCTGGCTCTGGATATTCTGATAAATCTCTGGTTAAGAACTCCATCACCGATTCTTTGAGTTCGTAAGGTTTATCAAAATGAAGTTCATGGCCACCACCCTCAATACCTTTGAGCACTGCTTGGGCTAAATGGGAGAATATATAAGCCGAGTGGGATGAGGCGACAAAATTATCATGTTCGCCGTATATAACCAAAGTGGGAGCATCAATCGCTAATAGTTTATGGGGATTTCTAAACCGGGAAGCGGCCACAAGTTGCTTAATGGTAATCATGAGGCCAATACCATATTTTTTTTCCAAATTAGCCCAAAGATGGGCAGCCCATAACCGCATTTCTTCGGGAGTCTTTAACGATAGTACGTATTTTGATAACGTATTATGGAAATTCTTGCCTTTACCAGTAAAGGACTTAAATATCCCTATGACACTCTGGGGATATAGCCTCGGAAACCTAGAACCACCACCAATAGAAGAGTTAATAACCACAAGGCTATATACTCTTCTAGGATAACGTAAACCAAACATGAGGGCTACCATACCTCCTAATGAGAAGCCAAGGATAAATGCTTTTTTGATATTAAGATCATCCATGACGACTTTAACATCATCAGACATTTGATCGATAGAGAGGTCCCATTTTGCTTGTTGCCTTGACTCACCAACACCTCTAGGATCAAGGGTAATCACGTTTAAATCTGCGGCTAATAGTCGATCAAAATGAACCCAATGATCTTTTGTTCGAGTGAGACCATTGATCATAACCAGGGTTTTTCTTTGACCAAAGACCTTGTGGTTTATTTGGTGGGATGATTCGAAACATGCTGTTAATGATGACACCCGATAAGAAATACCACCAGGGGCGATGTAATTTGATTGTTGAATGTCAGACTTTTGCTTCTTGGTAAATGACCTTTGTTCTAATTTAGCCAAGGGAGCTTTGCTAAGGGCAAGGTTCTTGCCGTAAGTAATATCAAACTTTTCAGCTAACTTGGTAGCTAGTGATCCTTGGATAATTTTAAAACGTCGACGACGCACGGAAAATCCTTTTTGACTTGGGTTCCTATTGTTTTCACTCAACTCTTATTTTATTAAGAGGCGTTATGCATTGTAACACTGTTGAGCTGTAAGGTAAAAAAAGAGATACTCCACACTTGAGGCATGGTCATGATTTAACGTGATGATTATCCATCTTTATTATATTTAGTATCAAAATAATAGGGTTCTATAGCGTTATTAACAATAATTTATCCCTTCTTCGAAAATTCCATAAGACACTTAAGCTATTCACTGAACAAAATGTGCTCTTATAGGCCGCCATCAAGGGTCGTGGTTATACTGACCAACATATAACTCGTAGCAACCAGAGCTGTCTAATGTCCCTTGTTTTTAGTAAAGAAAAGCGAGGTATTAGGAAGGAGAATGGGATCATCTATCCTTCTCTTAACTGACTTGAACATAGTTTATGATACGTTGTCATACTTAATATTTGGGTGTGATATTCTTATCAATGATCAAAAGCGAACCCGATACGGATAAGGTTAATACTTAACCCATCTACCGAGATGATAATAGGCCTCTCAGTGAATCTGTATTTCACTCTATTATATAAGGAGCACCACTATGAAACAACGCAACCTTCCTATAGGTATTCAGGAATTTGACGCGATACGTCGAAAAGATTATTATTATGTAGATAAAACACACCTTATAGGTAAGCTGATCCAAGAAGGACAGTTTTATTTTCTCTCTCGTCCTCGTAGGTTTGGTAAAAGCTTGCTTGTGAGCACGATCGAGCATTTATTTCTCGGTCATCAGTCCTTATTTGAGGGACTTGATATTTACGACAAATGGGACTGGACCCAGAAACATCCAGTAGTACGATTAAGCTTTGATGGTGGTGAACTTACATCACCAGAGTTGATCGCAGGAAATGTGCACGAGCAACTTGAGACAATTGAAAGCAACGAAGAGTTAGGATCATCTCTATCCTTTTCTGGTTCGGCAGCAGGAAGATTTCGGCGTATTTTAGAGCTTTTACATAGAAAATATAAGAAACAAGTCGTAGTACTTATCGATGAATATGACAGGCCTATTCTCGATGTCCTTCTTAAACCAAAGCTAGCTGAGGCGAACAGACAATATGTAAGGGGATTATATGGAATGATTAAGGGATGCTCTAAGTATATTAGCTTTACCTTGATCACAGGTATTAGTATGCTCTCGAAAATGAATCTGTTTTCTGCGATTAATAACCTTCTTGATATTACTCTAGACCCTGAATACGCCTCTATTTGTGGTTATACAGAGCATGATCTTAAAACAGTGTTCGCTCCTGAGACCAAGAATTTTGATCTCAGTAAAATTCGTGATTGGTACGATGGTTATCATTGGGGAAGTGTCGATGAAGCTGGAATATATAATCCCCATAGTGTGCTTCATTTGTTTAAAAGAAAAAGTTTTAAAAGCTGGTGGTTTCAGGGTTGCGTTCCACAGCATATTTATGAGATCTTAACCAGGAAAAAAAGATTACCCGTCGACATAGGTAATCAAGTCATTGATAGTAATATCATCAGCACTTTTGATGTGGAGAGAATTAATATTCATACCCTCTTATTTCAATCAGGGTATCTCACCATTGCCGAAGAAATTCATGAATACAACAAAATTAAGTACCGACTTACATTTCCTAATCTTGAAGTTAAGCAAAGCTTCAACGAAGAATTCTTTCGTTATTTGATTGATGATGATGGAACGGTGGATTTAGAGTTTTACGGCAAGAGTCTTATTCAACTGCTTGCCCATCATGATTTTAAAGGGTTTAAACAAAGGCTACACAAGACGTTTGCTTGTTTTACTCATCCTTATTTTCAGGGAGTTGATCTAAGCGACTACGAATGTTGGTATCTTACCATTGTGCATGCCAGTTTTATGGCTCTAGGCAGCTTGGTGGTAGTTGAGGAAGTCACTAGCCATGGCCGTAGCGATATGGTGATTCGCTATCAGCAAGATGTTTTTGTGATGGAGTTTAAAGCCACGACGGACGAAAACGTGGATAAAGTGGCTGCCTCAGCTATCGAGCAAATCAAAGACCGTCATTATTTAGATAAGTATCAGAGTCCTGGTAACGATTGCTACTTAATTGCTCTTGTTTTTCACAAAGAAAAACGAAATATTAGTAAGCTGCAGGCGGTAAAACTCCCATCAACTAAAATGACTGGATGAGATAATACTTCTTTTAACTATCATCATAACAAGGGATATTAAGGACGCTTGGGATGATAATCTATTGAACTTTTTCTTCTTTTAAGTAAGCTAAGAACCTAAAATAAGGATATCAACATCCTTATTAGTGTACTAGCTCATTACCCCCTCACCTGTGGCAACCCGAAAAACACCTTACCCTCATTATTAACCAGCGCCTTAGTTATCATGACATCAAAACCAGCTGTAACTCCTTTGAGTCCACATCATCAAATCAAGGTACCACTCCCTAGTGAACACCACAGTCTCACGATGCCACAAAATTGCCTGAAGCGCCGATCACTATCAGTGAGTTACGGCAAAGTTATTCTTTGTGGTGAACATGGAGTGGTTTACGGCGCTAAAGCACTAGGAATGCCAATTAATGACCTGAAAATGAATACAACTGTTTCCTTGTCTTCTTCATCACACCATCAGATCAAAATTAACTCAAGTGACTTGTCAGAGGAACTCACACCATCACTTAATCACGCTTGGCAACTATTACTCGCTTATATGAAATCGCCACAACATGATAGCTATCAAGACCACCCCTCAAAACATCAACCAACATTTAAGTTAGAAATTAACTCTGAGATTCCTCTCGGCGCCGGCCTCGGTGCAAGTGCCGCCTTATGCGTATCCATGATAGGTAGTCTATCAGCCATCGCTGGTCTTACCATAGCAAACACTACCCTCATATCTCTAGCCAATGAATTAGAAAAACGTTTTCATGGTACCCCTTCAGGCCTTGATGTCAGCATTCTCACCTACAATTCACTCATTAGTTTTACTAAAAACAAGTCGCCTGTGGCGATTCAAAAACCAGGTTTTTTTCACCTTGCCCTCATTGACTGCGGTGTGAGGTCGCCGACGAAAATGATGTGTCATCTTGTTGCGCAAAAAATGACTGATGCCACTAATAAAGGCGATATTATCCGGCGGTTTAATCAATGTCATGATTTAATGCATCAGGCTATTATGACTAAGAATATCAAATTGATGAAGACTGCTATCGAGAAAAGTTGTCTTATATTAAGAGAGCTCTCTGTGGTGAGTCATATTCTTGAGCAAACCATGACAACAGTTCGACAATTAGGAGCCACTGCCTGTAAACCCACAGGATCTGGAGGCGCTGGTTTTATTCTCGCCTTACTGCCGTTAGACGTAAAAAAACGAAATCAACTCAGTCACGCTCTAAGACAAAAATTTCCACTTGTGGTTGATGTTTTGTTATAATTAGAGCGAGAAAATACTTGGGTATTTATGGATAAAACACATCATATCCGACTAGCACTATCATCTGATAGTGACGATGCTGTGATGGTTTTTGCTTTGCAAAACCAATTGATAGATCTGCAAGGATACTCTTTTGAGGTCGTATCTGACGATATCGAAAACCTCAACCAAATAGCTCAACAGGCCGCTAGTAAGCATGTCAAAGGGTTTCATATTAGCGCCATATCAGCAGCTACGTTTCCCCTAGTGAGCCATGCTTTTGACCTCCTGCCAGTGGGTGCTAGTTTTGGCTTTTCTTGGGGACCAAGTATTGTCGTTGCCCAAGAATCACCTGCTCAATCAATTAAGGATCTTGCTGGTTTAAGACTAGCGATACCAGGCGCTCATACTTCCGCATACGCAACAGCCCAAATGGTTATTGGCGACTTTCAACCTGTTTTCATCGAATTTCAACACATTGCCAAAGCTGTGATCTCAAAAAAGGTGGATGGTGGCATTCTGATCCATGAAGCACAGCTCATCACCCCACCTGGACTACGTAACTTAGGCTACCTCACTAAGTACTGGCACGAAGTCACTCAAACCTCCTATCCGCTGCCACTTGGTGTGATTGTGTGTGATAACAGCCTGAGTGACAAGGATAAACAAAGTCTTACCCAGATATACCGTAACTCTATACAGTATGGAATAGACCATATTGAAGACGTGCTTCCTCAAGTGCTCGCGAGCCTAAAGCTACCTTATTCCTATCGTGACAGTAAAATCTACATTACTAGGTATGTTGAGGCTTCGGCTCTCAATTATTCCCCTGCAATGAGGCAAGGATTACAGCTGTGGCTTGATTACGGTGCTAACCGTAACCTTTGGCCCTCATGCTCTGGAGATTTACTCGATTTTAATCATGAAACATTTTGCTTAAGTCTGTGAGAACCCTCGATTAAGATGCTTTTTCATTGCTTGATGTGGTAAATTCAAACTTATGGGTAGGCATGGAGGCACTACGATAATATGGGGTGGGCACTATCACGATTAACATTTTTTTTGGCAATGGCTATGAATAAAAAACGAATACGAAACGTGATGATCTTTTTACTGTTTTTTACCTTGGGTTTTTGTACTCCTTCGATTGTATCACGTCTTAGTACTATCGGAGATATCTTTGGGCTTGAGGCTGAGTTAGAACGGGGGAAAAACACGAGTCAAAATACGAGTCAATTAAGTAAGTATAAAAAACTGTACCAACACGAAGCCACCAAAGCCTGCCGAGGAATGTATCTGATTTTAGAATCAAATAAAAAACCATATTCTTCGGTAGCTCTGATCGATCTACAAATACTCAATAGCTTTAAAGAACATTGTCTTAGTCTTGGTGCTCCATAAAACCATGACCATAGTCACTAATCGATTTTCTTGTAGCCAGATGAGGCCATCCTTAAGTCATCACCAACATCAGCTAATTGATCAAGCACTGTAATAAGCTTCTGTCTCAGTGTTACCTGACACTGACTATCTGAATGGAAAGAAATTTCCAGAGCTATTTGATTGATGGCTTTTTCTGCAATATCCATGAGCTCTGCTGAAGGGCTCTCACTGAGGACTTGCTGGTTTTCCGCCAATTTTTGGTAACGCTTCGTTGCTTCTACCGGAAAAGGAATCACTTGCACAAAAAATTTCCTCCACACTTCCTCAAAAATATCACTAACACACTGAAGATATCTTGACCTGAGTTTATCGTAAATCAATTATTTATCTATCCTAGCATGTTCGCCTTGCTTTAAGATCAAACAAATAATGCGGTAATTTGCCTACCATCATTAAATCAGAGTGAAAAAAATAAATAGAAGTAGAGCAGTGCAATAATTGCTATGATGTGTTACCCACAGTACAATAATGGCGAGTGGTGTTATTGAGCAATCAGCATTTGAAGAGGGACAACATGTCTGTCTATAAATGGCTTCAACAAAATATTATCTGGCTACCTGCCATCCTCATTGGGATATGCATGATGACAATCCCTTTATTCAATGATTTTATCGAAACGAGACGAAAGTATCTACAAAATATATCTGAGATCCTTGAAAGAGAACTGCTAATGGCTAAAAGCCACCTTGCCAATGTGTCGATGATCATTGCGGAAGATCAAGTCCTCAGTCATAGTGTTGCGCAAAAAAAGAAAAACTCGTACAGCGCTGAACTAAAAAACCAACTGTCGCTACACAATATTTCTCATATTGGCATCTACAACAACAAGTGTCAGTCTTTTTTCACTGTGGCTGCCGACAACAGCTCTACTCGCTTTTGTGAGCAACAAAGTGTCAATCGTCTTCTTTGGTATACCCATGATCGTAATACGACCTTGTTTATCACCCGCCCCTTAGGCGAACAATATTTAGTGAGTGTTGCCTTAAATATCAACAACTATATTCTCAATTCACCTCCTTTATCGAGAGCTTTAACAGCTGGCACACTTAAGTGGCATCAACAACCCCAGAATGACATTAAAACACCCGCCGTGAGTTACCTCTATGCTCCCGGCATTAAGATTTACGATCATCATAAACTCTCAGGGTTACTGAATAAATATACTTCGCCTTATAGTGAGACTTCTGGCAATCCATGGCCATTATTTATGATGTTTTTTTTGAGTATTCTTCTCGCTTCACGTCATTACTATCTCCGCTTTTTTAAAGCAAAACTCAAGCTAACAGCCATTGACAACCTATTGCAACAAGCAGGGCAAAAACTCAAAATGAAACCACCAATCAGCTTTATTTCCTTCACCCAAACGATGGAGAAAAAAATACAGGAGTTAGCTAATCATCATAGTCGGGATCAAACCGAAATAGCCCGACTAAAACTCCAGGGGCAGCAACTCAAAAAAAGAATGGCTAAGCTCTCTTACCTAGAAACAATCACCAGTGAAGTAGAGCGTAACGCTTTGATTCTGCAAAGAAATCTCCTTAAACAAAGTGACCTAGAAGATAATACAAAAGACTTTCTTGAGATGATTCACCGCCTGACCCAGAAACCGGTCGCTGAAATTTTAAAAAGCTGGCAAAAAGATATTGATGAAAGAGGAGCTCGAAAATTCTTAAGGTCATCCTTAGAAAGGAGTAGTGATGAAAACCGACATATCTCTGTTTTAGAGGCTCATATCGAGAGTCTTTTAGCTGCCTTAGAGCAACTAACATTACTCTCGAATGCTTTACTTGCCGAGTGCCAGAGCAAAAATCAACATAATGATTACATTAAAGAACTAGCTGGGTATTGGAGTGACTTATTTGGTCAACAACAAACAACCACTCCGAAACTGAGGAAGGTCGTCGACTTAGCTAGCTGGCAAATTCGAGAAACATTACCCCTTCAAGTTGAAATACAAAAACCCAATTGGTTGGAGCCTTCTACTTTTAACTCTGAGTTAGGGCAAATGATCAGATGTATTCTTTATGAGCTTTTCTCGTTTTTAGCCATGGATCATCAAGAGCAGGATCATCAACATCTCCGCCTAACCCTTCACTTCCTACCAGAGTCATCACATGCTGATAATCATTATGTCTCTTATTTTGACCATGGACTTTTTTCTGGACTATTAATCACCCATGATATCTCACAAGGTCTCCAAGAGCAAAATCATAACCGCTGGTCTCGTTTTAATCATTTGGCAAAGAAAACCAAAGAATTAGGAGAGAGTTTTCGATTAAAGCTCGAGTTTCACAAGCCTATTAAAGATGGTCACACCGACCACATTGAATGTTATTTCCTAAGCTGGCGACTACCCAGCACAACTAAAACCTTGTCTTCGTCCACAACCACGTCTCAGTCGCGAGTAAAAAATTCATCAACACCACTGACAGCGGCCAGTAAATAGCCCTGGAATCAACCATAAGTCAGCCCTTATTAACTTCACTAGTGTGTTCACATGTTTCCCGTACAATTTGAACCAGACTTTCAAAAGAAAGTCCTCTACATCACTTTTACTTCAGCGATCACCATTGACCAGTCAAGTCAGTGGCTGGAATTAAAACAAGCTTGGTGTCGTGAGCTTCGTATGTGGCACACACCATATAAAGCGTTTATTGATATGAGCTGCGTTACTGTGAAGGCAGAGGAGTCAGTGATCACCTCATTTAATCGTACCATCGATTTTTTTAAAGGTTTTTATTTAAGAAAAGCGGTCATCTATGGTTTAGTTTGCCCTCCTGGAGTTTCCTTCTCGGTAGAAAATTTTGCTAATAAAAGCGATGCTTTGTCGTGCCTCGGCATTAGGGAGTCATCTCAATCAAAATCTCAAAATCAATCGTTTCGTTCTACTATTGTTATTGACAACCACCACGAAAGAAATTTGGTGGAACTCACCTTCTCTGAGGAAGTCAGTTTTGAATCAGTCGAACAAATAGCTACCCTGAGAAGCAAGTTGACAAATAACCTGATGCACTGGCATGGTCAGTGGTATTTAGTGATAGATATGTCGAATGTTGATGATTTTAAGCAAGACACCTTGCTACCTTTCCGTCGCATGATGAAATTTTTACAAGGGTTTTTCTTGGTTGAAGCTGTTGGATTTGGTCAAATTTTTCCTGATTTGCCTAAAGATTTCCCCATAAAATTTTTTAAAACCAAGCATCGTGCCCTGCATTATATTCAAAAGCAACAAGAACACCCAGTCATAGGTCAGCAAGAGAAGTGTGCTGGCCGTGATATGAGTTAAAATCTTAGTTAGTGTCTTGGTCCTATAAGGTACACCCTAAAATAATCAAAGGTAGGGCTACTTAACAGACACATTGATATATATTTTTTCAACTTTTTTCTTATCAAGCACTCCTGCTTTAAAGGTGATCTTATAGGGATCAGTCGTTTTATCGATGGTATAATCCGTAGCTTCTATGGTGCGATCTCCTATCCTAACTCCTGTAACCTCCAAAGTCTTACCCTCACCAGTAATGGATTCGAGTTCATATGAGTTGGTGTCAACAGGACCAGAAGGGCTTACTCGACTGAATATTGTTTCAAAATGAGTCGTCCATTCCGTACTACATATTTTGAACAGCCCACCATCATAGTATTTAGCAAGATGGGTATAACTTCTGCCGAAATAACGACCACAACTTGTTGGTTCATGTTGTCTTGCCATTGATCTACTCGACTCAAGCCGGTTGTTTTTGTTAAGATGGGTTTGACGCACTCTCTCAAAAGTTTCATCATCATCGGCAAACTTTTTAGCCTCTGCATTTCCTTCAGTAGAAAAGCTATAAAATCTCACATTTTCCCGGCCAAAAGCTTTGTTAGCTTGTTCTTCAAATTTCGTTTCTGTGTCTTCTATCAAGTCCCTTTCTACTATCGTCTTTAAGACGCCTCTCGTAGGCTCAGCTATATCATCAGGTCCTGGTGAGAAGCTGTCTGAGATCACGACAAATATTTTTAAAGTATTCTTATTTCTGAATACTTTTTGACGATTAGCTTCAACTTGCAGCTCTTCATTTGGATTAATAAGATTCGCAAGGATCCAAAGACTAGCAAAGGATTCAACCACACAGTTAATGTGACGGTACCTATGAGAGTTATTGCCACCAAACTTAGAAGGAAAATAGCCATCATCGTCAATTAGTTCATTTGAATAAATATTTCCTGGCCTATCAAATTCAGATGGATCATAGATAGCTACATCCCTAGAATATCTGGGATTACTACTACCGTCTGCATAAATGAATGTATAGCTACCGTTACGGAAGTCGTTAGATTGAGGATGAGGATATAATATATTCATAGCGTGAATACAGGTTTGAGGAGCTTCTCTATATGCCGAACGTGCAGGCAGATAAAAGAAATGAGTCTCGTTCTTTTGTGTTTCATCGTATGAGTGATTTCTTGCATAACCATTCACTGAATAACTATTCGCTGCTGCTGTAACGAGGGTCACATTAAGATCAATGTTTTTCTCTTTTATTTGCTTAGCAAAGACATCGAAAGCTTTATTGAGTTTATGAGCCGATGTTTGGGTACCAAAATATGCGTGATGAGGATTATTAAGAGTGCGTCCAAAATAATCATGTGTCTTACTCTCATTACCATACTTCACCATGCTATTACTATTATCAACCACCATCACTAGATCAATACCATGACTACCATCGTTAACATGACTTTCTATTCTTGACTCTCTTTCCAAGGTCGAATTGCCAAGGGGTATCGGCGCACTTTCTTTATCAAGATTAATGGCTTTCTGATTTGATTCTTTTTGATAGATCATCGTGGTGCTGTTTGATTTTTCATTATTAATAGGATCCTCACAACCCACAACCAAAAAAGTGAAACCCAGAGTAATGCCAACATAAATCATGCACTCTGTAACAGAAAAATTGTTTTTGGTTATAGAATTCAAGAGTGAATCCGAGTCTTTAGTATTATTTATTGATTTGATCATGATTTGATTTATAGATAAAAAGTTAAAAATAACATGCACACAAATAAACCTTCATCATCAACCGTTCGGTAGTAATAAGTTATCTAAAAAATTTTTGTATAAAACTTTTGAATAATCAGTGGGTTAAATGTCATAATTTTTGATTGTTTGTCTACTGTAAATAAAGAGGCGTTTTCCTAGCCCGGGGTGTTCCAGTAAATACTAAGCAAATCGAGAACAATATCCTGCTATGAAGGAGCTCCCGATGACTAAGGAGATTTAATGTTTACCTACCCGCCCCAGGATGAGGAAAAGCGGCCAAAAAATAGGAAGCATAGACGAGAATCTCTTGAGGTGATTTGTGTATCAAAAATACCCCCAGGTTATCAATAGGCGGTGAACAAACTTGTAGTGCACTCCAAAAGTGGTCACAAAAAGGAGCACATACTACCTAAGTAACGTTGATTCAGGCAATAAACCTTACTTCCCAGTCACAGTAACATCGATGAATATTTGTTCAGTTTTAGTACTATCAAGCACACCGGAATTAAACACAATCTTATGGGGAGTCGTTGTTTT
>JAPOQT010000200.1 GCA_026710525.1 Pseudomonadota bacterium | reverse complement strand
TTCCCCGTGGTGATGATGAATTGGCAAAATATCATTTCACCTGAGCATAAATCGCCTATATCACTTGATAATTCTGTTAAAAACATGCAGTGGGAAGTTGGAAAACTGTTAGTTTCCCTCATAAATCAGCGTCCTGGTGTTGTGAGAAAGCTTGGCTCAATCTGTTATCCAGTTAAAAATTCTTCCGGTGATTACGTCGCCAAATGTGAGGATACGGAATCCTAGATTAACTGGTCATTAACCCACTTCACTCTGTTATTTAAGATTCAAACGCACGAGCACAAGTCATACTGTTCATGCACAATTATCTGCCAAAAAACAGCAATCATCATGTAAGTATGTTCTCCGTAACCACAATGACTCATGGTTATACTTATTCATTAATACATTCTGGTATGCTGTCCGATAGGAAGGGGTAACTGCTGAGCTGAATCACTGGTCATCACGATCATTCGCCTTGTTCTCAGAGTTGATGCACGCTTAACACTTAGGTAAAACTATGCTACTTGTTTCACCACTCATCAACATCAAAAATAAAAACCTTGCTGAATACTTCCTTTTGACTAGCTATATCATGGGGTTAGCCATCACTTTGAGTAGTTGTAAAAAATTATCTTCCCACGACCAACAAAACGAATCTTCAGAGCTAAAAGCACTCTACAGTGGTAAATACTACTTAGGACTACAAAAAAGTAAAGAAGCATCGAAGCATGTCTACCAAGATAACACTGGTAACTTCAAATCCATCGACACCCATAACTTTCAATTTGTGGTTTGTCTCGTCACAAAACAAACCACCTACCCAAAAGCTGATGCGCCAAAATACGTGAGAGATTCAGGGGTTGCCAGACTAGGCGTGAAAGACAATTTCACCATCAACACCTCATCATGTATTCCAGCGTTTACTAATGATAATAAAACACCGGTCAAACTCGTGCCATTACTCCTTAATCCCATTCACTCTGAATGGCATAATGATTATCTTAATTCTGAAAAAATAAAGACCAGTATTAGCAATGGTATGCTAGAAGTGGCAGCTTTCGGTGCCGGCGCTTCCCTCGCTGGTTTTAATCAAAACCTCAGACAGTCTATTATCTCCCTGTTTCCTCAAGCCAAAAGAGCAAGATTTTTTGCTTTTATTATTCAACTAGCTAACCTGTCACTACCACATCAAACCCAATCCTCATCGGATTTTCTCACATTAATCACACAACCTGAAGATTCCCTGGTCCTAGTCCCAGCGACCGAAGAAGAAAAAACGAACAGATTACCCAGGCCGGTGACTGCTACAGCCTCTTTTGCTGCAGGCTTTGCCCTCAACACCGTGATTACATCTAAAGCGGCTCTTCTAGGCCCTTGGACTGGTTTAGCCGCGCAAAATATTCTACCTTTTTTATCATTTATTATCTTAAATCTCGAAAACAACGTCTCGCAAGATCTATTAAAGAACTATAAACAACTGTTTCAAACTCATGACATTAAAAAGAATATACCAGATCAGGCTAAGCAAGTGAGTGATATCCCAAAAGCCATCCATGTTCTCGGACGGTCATTTGTTGTTAGTCGATGGGTCAAACCCGATCAGCTAACCAAAGCCTGTCTGCCGATAACAGTGAGTGACGGGACTACCCAAAGTGAATGTCGAGACGTATTTGAAACCGATCTTTCTACTTATCACCTTGGTCGTCAAAAACAATCAAAATAATACCTGGAGCCACGTGCTGAATGATACAGCTAATCCATGTGATTGTTACCAACACCAATAGCTTTTTTGACTTGTTTTAACACTTGCCTGGCTTTTTTACGCACCCTGCTAGCTCCGTCAATCAAAATAGCATCGATGTTCTCAGGGTGAGCCATAAAGTGATCGTATTTCTCCTTAGAGCTGGCAAAATAGCTACTGATTTGCTGATAAACACTCTCCTTTACCTCACCCCAACCAACACCATGCTGATACTTTTCCTTGAGTGAGTTAATCTGATCTTCCGTAGCAAATGACTTAAATAAGTCAAAAAGCACACCCTTAGCAGCTTTTGGCTCTTGAGGTGTTGATGAATCGGTGGGAATTTTTTTAATGAGTTTCTGTAAATCACTAGAATCACAAAAAATAGGAATATGGTTACCATATGACTTACTCATTTTACGACCATCAAAGCCACATAGAGTGCTAGCCTCAGCCACCTCAGCGATCTGGGGAATGGTTAACACATCACCATAATCATGATGAAACTTCATCGCAATATCTCGAGCAATTTCAACATGCTGTTTTTGATCTTCACCCACCGGCACTAACTGAGCTTGAACAATGAGAATATCAGCCGCCATCAACACCGGGTAGCTAAAGAGTCCTAAAGAAACACCTTGATCAAGGTCCTGACCTTTCTCTTGATTAACCTGCATTGCTGCTTTATAAGCATGGGCTCGATTTAAATAACCTTTGGCTGCCAAACAAGACAAAATCCAATGAAGCTCAAAGATTTCAGAAATATCAGACTGCCGGTAAATACAAGACTTCTCAGGATCTAGACCACAGGCTAACCAGGTAGCTGCGACTTCTCGAGATTTTTGTGCTAAACAAGCAGGGTCCCGCTCCGACACCAGAGCGTGATAGTCAGCGATAAAATAATAACCGGTGATCTCAGGACGATTTTGTAATGCCAAAGCAGGTTTAATGGCGCCGATAAAATTACCCAAATGGGGCTGCCCAGTAGGCTTAATCCCCGTCAGTGCTATCATGACCCCTCAACAAAGTTGCTGACCACGAAATCCCAGTTGATATGTTGCCAAAACCCTTCAACAAAATTTGGTCTCAGATTTTGGTAATCAAGGTAATAAGCATGCTCCCACACGTCACAAGTCAATAGAGGAACCTGATTTTTTTGAGTGAGAGGACATCCGGCATTACTTTCTTGGGTCAGAGTAAGCTGACCTGTCAGAGAGTTTTTCACTAAAAAAACCCACCCTGAACCAAATAAGCTACCAGCTGCTGCCATAAACTTTAGTTTAAATTCGTCAAACGAACCAAAATCTTTCGACAGCGCGTTGAGTAAACCTTCATGATTGAGATTCCCAGATTTCGGGGAGAGGGACTGCCAGAAAAAATCATGGTTCCATATCTGACAAGCATTGTTAGCCACCATTGGGTCATTTTGACTGTGTTGAATAATCTGAGTCAAAGATTGACCTCGATATTCCGTTTTTTTTTCAAGAGCTGCATTCAGTTTTGTCACATAACCACTGTGATGTTTACCATAATGAAACTCAAGAGTTTTACGGGATGTAAATGGTTCAAGTGCATCCATAGAATAAGGAAGAGACGCGAGTTGAAAGGACATAGCTTACTCCATAATATGTTAATGATATCAAATCCACACATGCTCAGTGTGTGAACATAACCGCAAGATCCTACCTAGGTTATCATAATTTTAAGGAATCCAAAAATGCAACCACTTGCCTTGCTTGCACAACGCCCTTGGCTGTCATATTATCCTTGTTATTTGATAACGAGATAAGTAATATAGCCCTCAAACAACGAGGAGGACTCACCCTGCTCAATTCACTCACTATTCATTTACCCTAGCTATTTTCCTTGCTTATATCATCCACCCACTTACATCATCACCATCAATCAAGTGCTAAGCGGCCTCTTCATGGGGTGCCGTTTATTATTTTGGATATGGAAATGACGGGTGGCAACCCAAAGAATAATGGGATTATGGAGATTTTTGCCATTAAATACTCTGCCGGCCAGGTAGGAGAACATTTTCATCAACTAATTAATCCTGAAGTTCATATCTCTCCTATCCTGAAAAGGATTACCGGAATTAACCAACAAATAGTGGCTGATTGCCCCACCATTGACCAAGTGATTCAGCCTTTTTTAGATTTTATTGGTCACGATTCAGTGTTCGTTGCCCATAACGTAGCCTGCGACCTCATATTTTTACGTTATTTTGCCCAAAAATGTGCTGGTATCACACCACGTAATTTTGCTTTATGTACTCACCTACTCGGCGCTAAAATATTCCCAACATCTCCGCAAAAAAGCCTCCTAGGACTATGTCGTTTTCTCAACTTAGCTCCCATGAAAGCACATCGGGCAAAAAACGATGCTTTGATGACCCTTAGCTTATTTCAAGAGCTTGAAAAACAGTTTACCACCCTAGGCTTAACTCACCTAGAACATCTCCTTCGCTACCAAGGAGACTTCGACTCTTTGACACGGCTCGGCTGGCGCATAAGCGAAAAACATTTAAGTGAATTACCCAAAAAACCCGGTGTTTATTGGTTAAAAAATGAGAATAATCAGCTGTTACTATGGGGGGCAGCATCTCAGCTGCAGCAAACGGTTCATCATCTTCCGAAGCGTGATGATCTAGGGAGGTCAAAAATGAGAAAAATGATGCAAGCAACCGATATTGAATACCGGACGATGGATAACGACCTAGACGCTTATTTATATGATCTCAGGGGAACTAAGACGGCTCACACACCTCGGCAGAAAAAAATTGCTCCTCCCTATTTATTTGATTGTCGGTTCCTCATACTCAGCCATGACGCCAACAATCAACGTTACATCATCGCGATGAAAAAGCCACAAGTCAGTAATATCGCCATATTCACCCCTCGCCATCACAATCGTCACCCGAAACATGGGATCACTCAACTCACCCACTATCCAAACATCAACCTCACCAAGGACACGTTGTACATCCATGAAAAAGAAGATTTACCTAATAATGGGGTTCATATAGTCACATACCTCATATATATGTGGCATCGAGCCATGGACTATGTTCGTCGGCGTCAAAATAAAACAGCTCGTCACAAGAGATATCAAGATATTATGATCACAAAATGGTTAGAGGCTGAGGTCACATCACACTGGGAAAATCTGAGTTCCATTTGGGGTTTTATGGTGTTTCGCCCAAATAGTAATGATGATACCAGCAAAATTTACCCGATGTTTAAAGGAGCAATTCAGGATCCTATTACCTGCCCCCAGGGTTTTAACGCTTGGCAAAAATCCATCGAGGGAAAACGCTTAATATCAGAAATGAAAACCCGTCAAAAACAACCTGGCTGCACACCTGGTAAACCTTGTTCAGAGAGACTCACTTTAGGACTTTGGTGCTATGCTTACTATCAAAAAAAACTTACTAACATCTCTTTTATCCCGCTGTAGAGTCTCTATCACCCTCAGGTACCTGATGGTAAACTTGGTAAGAAGCCAAGACAAAAGTGGTGTTCGCTGATCGTCGCTATGCTAACAACACAGACTGAGAAAACGCTCAAGTAAGAAAAAGGGCATGTCGCCACACCACGTAGCATATGAGGCGAATGCCATGCTCAGCTAATAGATAACATGGGGAGGTTTAGCCGCTTTCAAACTAATAGCGAGATTTTTTGCAGCGTAACTAGGAGGCCTTGCCAACATCAAGGGTTAGTGGGTTATGGTATGTTTAGTGAGAATCTATAGCGTCTTGATAACTACTATCACAAAGCTTCAGAAGATAATGATGACATAATAGAAAACATCTTGCCAAACTCACTGCCGAAGCCTGTCCTGTATGATAAAGATCTCTTGCCGGACCGTGATCTGGTGACACCCGAAAATGTTTTAAACCTCCGGTAATATTGATTGCTGTGTCAAAATGCACTGTTTTTAAAGGCCCTCGTCCTTGATCATGGTAACAAGCTAGGATACCATCATAAACCCCTGTATAACCTTTGTAGAAAGCCGTATCAGCGGGCTCTAAAGTTACATGAAGCATCATCTGATCATTTACTCTGTTATGCCACTTTGATATGGCAGGCTGCAGTATGGTTTTTTCTTCATCGCCAAAAAGTCCACCATCAGACAGATGGGGGTTCAGTCCGCACACAGCGATTCGCAGTACCGATGCATTTTCAGACTGATTCATTCCCCTAGCAGCACTACCATCTCTTGTGGCATCATAATCATAAGAACCATGGTTCTCGTATTGTGAGAGTTTTTTTAACAGACGTAGTGTTGTGATAAAGCTCCTAAGTTTTTCCTCAACTAACACAGTAGTGAGGCGTTGCGTCACATGTCTTAAGGCTTCATGATTGGTGATCAATCCTACTTTTAGGCGCGGGCCGGCAAGCACCATAATACCTT